>VXON01000184.1 GCA_009840065.1 Cenarchaeum sp. SB0662_bin_33
ATAGATAGCACCAAAAAACGCTGCAAGTGTAAATGTAAGAAAAAGTAGTTGTTGCTGCACACTCCCGCGACCCTAAAATAACTACTAGGCATACAGGCCAATATTGTTACATCCGCATACGTAATTCTATCTTGTAGCACAGACATAACTCGTGCACTTCTCCAAAAATGAGACACATGCAATCTCAGTAGTGTGTATGGGCGATTTTAGTACTGCATAAACTTATGCACGCCGCTATATAAAGTCCAAGGTGACGATTGAAAAGTATACAAGGATACTCAGGGATGTACTGATGGGTATAACAAGAAACAAAAATTCGTAGGCACTCTTGATATACACAGCATATTCATAGACCCAACGATGAACTGTCCCATTAATGGCGCTTGGAGTGGAGATGAGATCAAAATAGTGGAGTGGAAATGGTGGTCGTAGACCTAGGTTTCTAGTCCGGATTACAAATTTCCGAGTGTTTTACTTTTTGAAGTTGATCGTGCGTAAAAACGATGACGCGTGAAATTAATGGTTTCTATTAATAATGATGGGCATTTTAAACGATTTTTTGGTATTCAAAGAGCAAAACACTTTCGAACCAAGACAGATTTTATGTCTGCGCTGCGGTTCATCCGACATTATACAGAAGGGGGCGCGCATCGGCAATCACCGGTTCCAATGCAAATCATGCGGCAAATACTTTACAGACAGCCTTGGATTTGAGGGACGGCGTTCCGCCCCAGAGTACATTACAGTAGATGTAGAACTGGTGTATGTGGGATTATCCATACGAAAGACCGTAAAGGTACTACACTCAATATACTGCAATGTTGGCCGCTCTACCATACATCGCTGGGCAGACCAGTACGGCCATATGATAAATGAATATCTTGATGGGATAACTCCACTAGTTGGGGAGGAGTGGCGTACCGACGAAATATACATGAAAATACGCGGGAAACGAAAGTACTTGTTCGCGATGCTGGATTCAGAGACAAGATATTGGATTGCAAAACAGGTCGCCATACACAAAGGTACTGATGATGTACGGCCAATGTTTAAGCAGGCAAGAGACATAACAGGTAAAATTCCATCCAAACTGATATCTGATGGCGCATCCAACTTTGCCGAGACTCACAAAGATGAGTAAGCTCCCAAGAATTACCTGTGGAAGAGTTCTGTGCATGAGTCACACATACGCATGGATGGTGATATACACAACAACCAGGTGGAATCTTTCAATGGAAATACCATACGGCTGCGCGAGAAGGTTGTACGCGGTTTGAAGAAGGAGGATGCGGCACTGCTTGCCAGTTTGAAGGTGTATCATAACCACGTGCGGCTACATCTAGGACTACCTGACGGACAGACTCCAGGTGAGGCATCAGGTATACATGTCAATGGTGTAAACAAGATACTCACGATTATACGCGCTTCTGCCAAGGCGCGTAACAACTAGTTTTTTCATTTTTCATTCATTCAGTATCCGGTATTTTATGCCTGGAGTAGAAACGTAGGTCTGACGGTGTCAGGCGCCACTTTGGTACAGGTGCCATTAATGGGACAGTTCAATAATTTGGGGTACTTTATACAAAACGTCCTCAGGTAGCCATACATTGGCAAAATTTGGGCAATCCGAAAAATAAAATCAGTCTGGCTTGTCAGGAAGAACAATTTTCAGTAGAAACTGTGATTAGATGTAGTAATATACACTTATGAGTCATATTATACTAGAATGCGTATAATGTATGGCGTAATACTCTCTCTGTGTATTGTTGCTGCGAGTATGATGGGCATGCAGGCACATGCTGATATAACCCCCGTATCTGAGATAACACAGGTGGTAATAAACACCCAACTATACGTGGATAATGAGAGATTTGATTCATACCCAATATACTATCCGGATAAGACACCCAGCAAGCCCATAACTGGTACACTGATACAGTATGCGGGACCATCCACCGATGTTGACGGCAAAATAGTACTGGCAGAGATGAACTCGACCATCTCCATACATGATGTCATAAGGGATGTGAGGGGTGCAGGCGCCGTCATACTATACGGCATAGATGACTGGGCCATAGGCGAAGACACCCCCACACGGACTCCTGCCATACGCGTATCGGATGCGGATGGCTCCTCTCTGGCATCACTGACATCCTCGGATGTAGAGGCCTTTGTGTTGTATGGACCTGGCGTGTACACTGCCCTGGAGGGAGCCCGGGATGTGGAGGCCATTACGGTATCTGAGAGGGTGTTTGCAATTGTAACCAGCGAGGGTGGTGCACAGGTAATAGATATAACTGATCCCGCCTGGCCGGTACCTGCCCAGACCATACGGCCCACCGATATAGGGACGTACCTAGACCTTACAACCATCACCATAATGGAGACCCCATATGCCATAATCGGCGGTGAGTTGGGAATAGAGATCATTAATATAACAAATCCGTACGATTCGGTATTGGCCAGTGTCATACTAGATGGCGATGAGTTTGATACACTAAGGGAGGTGCAGGATATAGAGACATTTGTACAGGCAGGACGTACATACGCGATGGCAACCAGCTATGGGGATGATGGCATACAGATAATAGATATCACCAATCCTTATACGCCGCTACCCCGGGGCAGTGCTACTGATGGCGTTAATGGTTTTGAGGCACTGCGTGGTGCAAAGGGGGTTGTCATAACAGAGATATCAAACCGGTTATACGCGATAGTGGCAGGCTATGGGGATGGCGCCATACAACTAGTGGACATAATCAATCCCTTCCAGCCACTACCCATTGGCATCTATCCTAATTCTACACAACCTGACTTTCTGAGTGGGGCGACCGATGTAGAGACTGTAGAGACCAACGAGGGCATATTTGCTATTGTAACCGGCCACAATGATGATGCGATTCAGATTATAAACATAACAACTCCCACGCTGCCACTAGAGCAGATAAACCTTGTGGATGGCTCGGGCCGTTACACCGGCCTTGCAGGTGCCACGGAGATAGATATGATAGACATATCCGGAACCATGCATGCCGTAATAACCGGAACCGACGATGATGCTATACAGCTGATAAGCATAGACAGTCGTGCCAATATTCGACATGTCAGCAATACAGTAGATGATGATGACTATGACTTTAAACTAGATAGGGCACTGGGCGTAGACACCGTAGTCATAAATGATACACCATATGCCATTGTTGCAGGCCATAACTCTGATGGCATAGAGATAATAGACCTGGCTAGGCCCGCCTCGCCGGCCTTGGTTAGCGGCGCCTTTAATCTTGATGATGATGAACTGGTAGTGAAAGGCTCCTGGGGTGTTGATATATTTGTCGCAGATGAAAAGACATATGCCATAGTTGCCAACTATCATGACGATGCGGTACAGATCATCGATGTAACAAACCCCCTCGTGCCACAGCCCGTGGTCAGTCTTGTAGACGGCATAGACTCTGATGAGCTGGGCGGCGCCACTGATGTCGAGGTTTTTTCTGTAAATGGCAAGATATATGCTGCCATTGCCAGCTATGAGGATGATGCTATTCAAATACTGGATATTACGGACCCGACATCTCCTGAGAGTCTGGAGCCGGCAATTGATAATGAGCGCGGCTTTATGGCGCTTGACGGTGCCTTGGATATAGACGTATTATATGTATCCGGAAGAGTTCATGCAATGGTAGCCAGCTATGAGGAGGATGCCATACAGATTATGGATTTGACCAATCCCGAATTCTCCCTTCCACTGGGTATTGCACAGCGGGGTGTGGAGTTTGTCCGGGATGATGACTTTGGTCGGGAGGAGACCGAGAAGGTCATTGGCCTTGATGGGCCTACCGGCATTGACATGCTGACCGTAAACGACAGGGTGTATGGTGTAATAGCTAGCCAGAACGATGACGTAGTCCTGATACTGGATATAACCAACCCCACAATCCCTTGGCCTGCCAGCTACATGTTTGATGGTGGTAGCGGGTTTTTCACTCTGGACGGGGCCTCGGATGTGGAGACTGTATATGTTGATGGTGTACCGTATGGCATTATAACTGCCAAGTGGGACCGCGGAGTGCAGATAATTGATTTATCTGATCCAAAATCACCTGACCCAGTATCCAGCATATACGATAATACTGATGGGTTTGCGGCGCTAGCCGGTGCCAACAAGGCCGAGATACTGTTTTCACCATTCGGTACACTTGTTGCCGTATCCAGCCTCCTTGATGATGCCGTACAAATCATTGATGTATCAAACCCCAAAGAGCCGCTTCCCGTACAACATGCTTTTGATCGCATAGACGGGTTCAACTCTCTAAAGGGCGCCGATGAGATTGCAGTCTCCCTGATTGGTGGCAAACTATACATCATGGTGGCCGGCGTTGAGGATAGGGCAATACAGATAATGGCCATATCGTAGTATATTACCGGTCATGTGGTATTGCTCATAACTGATAAGGCATTCATACTGCCTAGATGTGACCGTAAAACGTCTAAAATATAAAATGGAGATCTACATTTCTATATTATGAGTATAAAATTAATAATTTGTATCTCAGTCTTACTTGTGGTGTCTGTAACACCCACCCTTGCAGCCCATACTGGCCTTGATGAATTTGGTAAGAGCAGGCAGATGGTGGCGCAGGAGATGGTAGAGGAGGTAATTACATCATTTGAGGATAGTCCGACTGATACCATATCAATGATAAATGATATGGACAACCCATTATTCCATGATGGGAATGTGTATGCGCTTATAGTGGATTTAGACGGTACATTGGTGGCGCACGGGTCCACGCCAGAGATGGTGGGAACCAGTATTTATGATGTGGATGATTTGGGGGCCCTGTTTGAGGAGGCCTCGCCCCATGGGTGGTGGATAGAGTATGACTGGGAGAATCCCGCATCCTCTACAGATGAATCCAATATAGTATGGCTAAAGACAAAGTGGGGACACAACTTTGGAGCGGGAATATATCTGGACTCTCTATTCGATTATGATATAGAGTTGACCGAATATGATAGGGAACGCCAGAGATTGGCACAGAGTATGGTGGAGAAGACCATTGAAATATATTCAACTCAACCCGATTTGGCACTCTCAATGATACATGATACGGCCAACCCACTCTTCCATGACAGAGAACTATACGTTACCATAGTACATGTCAACGGAACCATAGTCGCGGATGGTAGATACCCCGAGATGGTGGGCGCCGACATAGAGTTCATACTGGATACCTCTGGCGTCAACCTGGGAGACTTGTATGATGCAAACATCTCGTTGTACGGGAGATGGATTGAGTACGCCTGGCCAAACCCGTTTCTGTCCACCACGGGCGACTTGAAACTTGCCTGGACCAAGACCTCTGGTGACTATATATACTCGGTGGGAATATATCCCGAGTCTCCTGATAAAGAGTATGAGGACATACTGACCGAGTTTGATCATGACCGGCGGGCCGCAGCTGAGATGATGATTCAAAACGCCATTACGATGTTTGGAATGGATATGATGCAGACTGTTGATATAATACATGATATGGACAACTCATTATTCCATGATGAGGAGTTGTACGTGGTCATATCTGATTCTGATGGAACAATAGTAGCACATGGCTCCTATCCGCACCTAGTGGGGCAGAACCTGCATGACATAACGGGCGGGCGCGGTCTTGTTCTAGGAGAGTTGTTTGAGACTAGCACATATCATGGCAACTGGGTCGAATATCACTGGCCGAATCCGGCAGCTGAAAACAACATGCAGGAGAAGATGACGCTGTTGGTGAGCAGGGGAGGGTACACCTTCTCTGTTGGCATATATCCGAACTATAAGGTTGCATACGAGGACCTGACTCCGTATGATGTGGACCGACGTCACCTAGCCCAGAGCATGGTGGAGCATGCCATATCATCATTTGAAACAAATCCGTCCTTGACCATTGATACCATTCATGATGACACAAACAAACTGTACCGGGACAATGAACTATACGTTACAATAACACACCATAACGGTACCATAGTGGCGCATGGACAGTCCCCGGATCTGGTCGGCGCCGATATAGAGACCATAAGGGACAGCAGAGGTAAACTGCTTGGCGATATATACGATGACTATCAGTCAATATATGGCAGCTGGGCCGAGTACCACTGGCCAAACCCCATTATCTCCGACTCTGAGGATGACTCGTACCTTGCATGGATCAAGACCAGCTCCGACTATATCTTCTCTTCGGGGATATATCCTGAATTTGACTATGATTGATATAACGCTGAATAGTTCGTTCATTAGTTTTAAATACAAATACGGCAAATATTGCGCAAGAAAATGAAAAACGAAATAATACGAAAATCAACTAGTATTACACTTATGGCGATCATGGTCGCTGGCGGACTTACATTTGCAATTCCTGGTGCTGCGCCTGCGCACGCCCAGGCTACTGCCATGTCAGTCTCTGCAGTCAACGACATGTTTGCTAATTCCTTTGTAGGAGCACAGGTTGTGGAAGTATCTGTCAACCATCCGGACTTTCGGTCTGATGATCATAATCGCTCTGAGTCCTTTGAACCGGCCGTAACCGTGGATGATAATGCGCTGATAATGAGACTGGCAAACAACGGTGTCTGGTATGGATACTTTGTTGATGCAAACATGGCAGCGGCTGCCCACGAAAACGGAATGAACTTTGGCAGTGAAACATCTGATGATCCTGTTGTTAACAATGATGCTTTTACAATATATTATAATGGCGGAAACGTAGTTATGAGTCCTGATCTTGCCTCTGATGAAGTTGCAATTCAAGCATTTAACTTCACCGAGGCCAGTGATATTGATATCGAACTGGAGCACGGCAGCGGATCCGAAGCTGTCTCGCTCACCTTTGATACAGTAG
Source organism: Cenarchaeum sp. SB0662_bin_33 (assembly GCA_009840065.1). Lineage (GTDB taxonomy): Archaea > Thermoproteota > Nitrososphaeria > Nitrososphaerales > Nitrosopumilaceae > VYCS01. Next base: position 6,894 of record VXON01000184.1, read on the forward strand.
AAGACTATGCCAGTCTTATGCTAGACCGTGAAGGTGTCTATCCACTGGAGGGACATGTTCATCTTACCATAACCGATACATGGCTCAACATTGACCCCACCGCCGAAGACGAGTGGGTATTCAATACTGATACTGATGAGGCGTATTATCGCCCGTCCTCAAACAATATTCTAACGGAATATAAAGAGGAGTTAGCATCTATTCAAGAGGTTGCTGAAGCTCTAGTGCCAGTACCTGAAGATGACTTAATGTGTGATGACAACTGCTCATTCACAATCAATGTGGCGCAGCAGGGCGACATCGTACTGGATCGACAAGACAACGAAGACTCTCATGATGATATAGCATCCATATTGGGTGATATGTCACTAACATTCACCGAGACCAACGATAACACTGGTGTCTTTACAAACACGGATGACGATGACGTGGCCAACTTAATCACCACCGGTAATGCTGACTTGCGTGGCAAGACGGCGGTAATTGACTATAATGATAATGACACCGATGTAGTCATCGGGTTTAACTTTGCCACAGTTGACATAATGCCCAACGATGATATGTGGAACTCCGGCGAGGAGATTGCTGTAGTCATTATGGACATGGATGCCAACAAGAACGGTATGTCCGATGAGGATATGGAGGTAAATAACCCCAATATAGACATCATTCCCGCACTTCAGACAGGCTCACCCACGGTAATTACAGACAATGCCGAGATAAACAATGTTAGCGTAGGTGACCTACCATACGACTCATTTGCCGCTAGGGTAATAGTTGATACCAACATTGTAAAAATAGATGATTCACTGACTGTGGAGTTTGAGGATAGAATAGACCTGTATACACAGGATACTGTATTTAATTACATCAACTTTGATGTAAGCTCCATCGGCGACGCTTCTAGCATAACCGCATGTGATGATGGTGTTTCAGTACTTGATTCTGATGGTAATCCCATTACTGGGGATGTCGTCTATATGGCAATCGATGAGGATTCCGTGAACGACTGTGATAATATAACATTCAAATTTGATAAGACTGTAGGTAAAGGTGATTATCCGATAGTAGTAGACTTTATGTCCTTTGGATATATTGACGATGGCCTTCAGTCCACTGAGCGTATTGCAGATCAGATAGTCAGAATTGAGGCAGAAGAGACCGATGATGGTACTGGTGTCTTTGAGGGTTCATTAGAGTACATAATGGTCAACCAGTTGAACATTTTGGATCAAGATACCTTTGATGATGTCTCTACCAACTCGGACTCTCCAGTCTTCATAGTTATTGAGGATCTTACCGATGAGGATGCTCCTAGAGTATCGTACCTTGACGTGGGCGCCGACGGCGTAGCAACACAGGTATCTGACCAGCAGGAAGCCCCATCCCACTCTGGTGTGGTGAGCTTTGATAACACTAGGTATAAGGTTGCTGACACTGTTGTCATTACTCTAGATGATGCAGACCTGAACGTCGACTCTGGTATAATCGAGGTGTATACCATCGATTCAGAGACCGGCTTTATAGGCGAGGGCGGTGTGGTCCTACTTGACGTTACATTTGATGACAAGTCATGGTCCACCGCCAATATTCTTGACAACTGTCTAGATGACCTAGCACTCTTGACCGATGATACCGGTCTTGATGCAACTAGGTTCACCTTGGTAGAGTCCAGCAAGGATTCGGGCGTATTTACTGGAAGCTTCCAGATTCCGTCCGAATGGTGTGAGCCAGGCGAGGAACGTCCGGCCACCACTACTGGTCTGGATATAGAGGTAAACTACTTGGACTTTAGGGACGGATCAGGCGAAGTTATTGAAGTAGGCGACAGCGCCGCTGTAGGTGCCAATACCGGTTCGGTCTCACTTGACAGAACCGTATACCCGGTACCGTTCGGCGAGCCCCGAGACTTTAGTACGGTGCCCCAACTCCAGTCTGAGTATGATGAGGCCACTAATGCCGAGGAGAACCAACAATTACACAATGATCTTGAAGACGCAATCGAAGATGCCATCGAAGAGCTTCTAGAACCCAGCGAGCTTGCAAGCTCACTGACCGGCAAGTTAGGAATACTATTCGCTGATGTCCGCGACGGCTCTGGCGACTGGGAGGAGATAGAGGACGAACTGTCTGACTCTGCTCGGTCTGCAGATGTAGACGCGTCTAACTTACGTGATTCAGAAGACATAGCTAGGGAACTCCACCGTGCAGAGACCGATCTTGAAAAGGTTGAACAGGACGGAGTCAATCCCGACGGAGATTCATACTTCCCGATTCACTCCACTGCATTTGGTAACGGAGACGGCAATGCTTACATTCCCAACGGTGACCTGACCATACATGTCAGGGTAACCGATGCAGACTATGACGTATCCGCTGCCGGCCAGGACCGAATAGAGGAGAGTGGAGACGGTCCAGTATCAATATACATCAACAGAGGATCCGACTCTTACCTACTGGCAACTGCTGGTGGTACAAATGAGGGTGAGGCTGTAGGACGTAATGGTGACACCTATGAGAGATATGGCGCCATACAGGAGGTTGCTCCTGACTCTGGTGTCTTTGAGGTAGATGTTACTGTTAGGTTCAACCAGGGCCCGATTGACGAGAAATGTCCGATTCGTGGCGAAGGTTGTATACTGCAAGGTGATATAATACAGGTAGAGTACGAGGACCCAATAGACGCATCCGGTGACAGGAACACGGTGACCGACTCGGCCACCTTTGACCTGAGGAACGCAGTTTTGCAGTCCGACAAGAACTCATACCTGATAGGAACCGACATGATACTTACTCTAATAGAGCCAGACTTTGACTTGGACAACGACCAGGCCGAGACATACACACTTGACCTTATCGAGTGGGACTCGGATGCTGCAACAATTACCATGGGTAAGAGAGGTGGCAATGCTGGCGCCTTTGATCCAGAGCCTGATGCATTCAGGGAGACCGGTGATAGTACTGGTATATTCCAGGCTATAATCGAGATACCTGAAGAGCTTAATGGCGACAGATTGGAGAGGAACGAGGTCATTGTAATGGAGTATACTGACTGGGGACCGGCTGGTGCAGACTATGTGGGCGATGAGGACGAGGATGTCACCTTGGAGGTGAACACTTCTGACTTTGGCGCAACCATAGAGCTGGACCAGAAGGTCTACACATGGACCGACAAGGTATACATTACCATTGTTGCTCCTGACCACAACTACGACAGTGACTTGGTAGATGAGATAGGTGACACCGAGACAGATCCGATAAAGATATCCACTCGAGGTCACGACCTTGATGAGTACAAGCTGGTGGAGACCGGTACCGATACTGGTATATTCACCGGTGAGGTTATACTTACTGGATTTGGTCCACACGACGCAGACGGTGACGGCGAGCACGATGATGCACGCAATAGAACAGGCGGTTCAGGTCCGACCGGCGGTCTCTTGGAGACCACCAATGATGACGGACTCTCTGTCTCCTTTGAGTACAGCGAGGACATCACCATAGTCGCATCAGCCCTGGTTCGCTGGAACATTGGTGAGGTACAATGGCTTGAGTCAAGCTACCCTGCTAGTGGTACCGGTGTAGTCAGAGTTATTGACCCAGATATGAATCTGAACCCAGAAGCCGTAGACAACTTTGATGTTAACGTCTGGTCTGATTCAGACGCTGGCGGCATAGATCTTACGGTAACTGAGACCAACGAGGCAACCGGCATATTCGAGGGTACAGTAGCCTTCCAGACCGAGACGGAGTCCTCTGGACACCGACTCAGAGCTGCTGAGGGTGATACTGTCACCGCCGAGTATGAGGACCGTACTCTCCCAGATCCGTACAGCACAATTGACGACTTGGACATCACGGCCACCACATTGATTGGTACTGTTGTACCTCCACTGGAGAGGGCACCCGCCTCTAACTTGAGAGTGGTTGACTCGTTCGGAAACAGTCTAGATACTGTTTCTGTTGACCAGCAGGTACAGATAACCGCTGATCTAATGAACGGCCAGGATAGGAACCAGGTATTCGCATATCTGGTACAGGTCCAGGATGCCAACGGTGTAGTCGTAAGCCTAGCTTGGATTACAGGTTCACTAACTCCTTCACAATCGTTCAGTCCGGCTGAGTCTTGGACTCCTACCATGGCTGGCACATACACTGCCACCGCCTTTGTATGGGAATCACTTGACAACCCAACTGCACTATCACCACCTATAGAGACTACAATAACTGTACAATAATTCTAAATTTTTTCCTTTTTTTGAAAACCAATATTAGATGATACTGCGCATGTCTCTTTATGAGGATTCATGCATTGTTGGTTTTACTTTTGCTTGTGCCGTTTGTACATATATCGTATGGCGAGCTGGAACTCTCTACTAGCAGTAAGGTGTATGCTCCAGGCCAGCCGTTGTTTGTATTTGGGCAGACCTCTCCTGATGACAGTGTAATAATAAGGGTATTTGGGCCTGATGACACCATTACAAAGTTTGATCAGGTAACTGCAGAATCTGACGGCTCATACCAGCATATAGTTCTGACGTGGCCCGAGGCCACAGTGACGTTTCCCTATGGGACGTATGCCATTGATGCTGTAAGTACGCAGAGCGGCGAGTCAAACCTGATTAACGTACGGTTTGCCGCCTCTGATGAGCTGGTAGAGACTCCCGTTGAGCGTAACATACACATGCTGATATTTGCACCTGATATGGCGGCAGTTGGTGATACGCTGCGCGTCTTTATTCAGACCACCAGTGATGGATTACTGGTGGGAAACAACCCAGTCTCCCTACTGGGAACGACACATGTTCATCTGCCGGATGACACAGTGCACGATATCAGTGATAGTTTTGAGGCACTGCATACGGGACTTTTCTATGCCGACTATACGCCCCAGCAGGAGGGAACATACGTATTTCATGCCGTTGCGTTTAACCAGGGCACAATATCTCACGGCTCGGCAGCCACTACGGTACTGAAACAGGATATTGGTGATATATCTGATCAGATAATACATCTAAACACAATACTTGCAGAGACATCCGCCGAGCTGGACCATCTCAAGACCGAAGTGGCCGAGTTCAAGGGGACGCTGGAGCAGGCCAGCAACAGAATCGATACCAGTGTGACTTCGGTATCCGAATCCGTATCAAACATAGAGGAGGCATCCTCCCAACTAAACTCCCTCTTCTTTCCCGTGGTTGCACTGATAGGTGTCATTGTGGCGCTACAGATTACCACGCTGGCCCGTAGCAGATAGCGTGTTATTTTTCCTAGACAGAATGCATGACTTCCGTTGCATCATGTATGATGGACTTTTCCCACACACCATTTTTTGGTCAGGGGTGGGATAGTCTGTAAAACTATTTGTGTTCAGGGGGAACCCATAATAATATGAAGCATATAGAAAAATTTCATGTGGGCATGGCTTGCGTCTATACTGCTTGTTGCACTGGTAGTGTCTATTCCCGCATGGGCACTAGAGTATGTTGAATTTGAGCCGGATGAACCAAGTTATACAACAAGTTACGTATCGGGCATAATACAGTTTGATCCCAACACGTTTACATCCTATAATCTACACCGCTACATTGTAGATGGGGGCATAATGGTACAGTATGATTCATGGTCGCATGCAGTCCCTGGCGTAATGCGCGATATGCGCCTCACACAACACAGCCAGGCCGCCAACATAGGTCATATAACCGGCTCTACGCTTGCCAATGATATCTACAACCTGACCGGAAGGGGAGTAGTAATAGCAGTGGTTGATACGGGGGTGGACTTTTCAAATCCCGATATGATGCATGCCATAGCCAGAGACAGTAACAACCATCCTGTAATGCTGGACCCCGACGGACAAGGAATAGTGATGACAAACGCAACCTTTGCAGCCCATATTGATGATGACGGCTTAATTCGAAATATCAGTGAGATTGGGAATAATACATCCAGGGTATATGTGGATGATACCGGCGTATACCTGGACATAAATCAGGCCGGGGCCGGAACGGTGCTGACCGTATACAACTCGTTTTACCCATTACTAGGACCAACACCGCTGCTTGAAGGCCTGATGGTTGATGATGTGAAGATAGGCAACAGCAACCGGGATTATATACGGTCCCAGAGTGGCATATATCATTTTGGAGTTGGAGTACTGCTCAGTGGAGGCCATATCATGGCAGTGCCATTCTTGATAGTGGACTCGCAGACTGCCGGCATATATGATATGGTAATACCTGACATGTCCACATCTTGGAAGGACTTTCTACTGCGTCATGACTCTGAAGAGTCACCTAGTCTGGACTTTGACTTTACCGATGAGACTCCGATAATGTTGGGAAGCGGCAACGAGGTGCTGGTGTATGACCATGATGGTGATGGCTACAACGACTATAGTGCCGGCGTGGTGGGTGCCAAAGTCTTGGATATATACGGCGTATTGTCGAATACCACGACACCCGGCGATTACATATCTGGAGCCCTGAACACGACACTGCTGGAGCCATTGGATGTGGATGGCAACTATCTTGGCGTAATGACTGATGCCGGTTACCACGGGACGGCAGTATCCGGCGTTATAGCGTCTAGAGGCAGTCAGGCATATGATATATACAATGATACCGACACGTATACGATTCCTGGAGTTGCGCCCGACGCACAGATACTACCCATCAAGGCATTATGGTACGGCAGCATTGAATATGGCTGGCTGTGGGCTGCCGGCATGGATAATGATGGTGATGGGTGGACATATACTGGTGATGAGCGTGCCGACATAATAACGAACAGCTGGGGAGTATCCACGTTTCCTAGTATGGAGGAGGCGCCAGGTTACGATGAGGTATCCACACTGGCCAACATACTGGCCACACCGGGTGCCCTGCACCGGAACCATGCGGGTGTAATAATGATATCAAGTACCGGAAATTCAGGACACGGGTACGGCACAGTTGCCCTGCCGGGAGCCGCATCGTTGGGAATATCCATCGGAGCCAGTACCAGCTCGGCCTATGTAAGCACTCCAGCATTTAAGGAGCAGCCAAGGTTTGGCAGCTCCACAATACACGATAATCATATGGTGGATTTTTCATCTAGGGGGCCGGGCATAGTGGGTGATCCAAAACCGGACCTGATATCCTTGGGCGCCTTTGGCTTCTCACTTAGTCCGGTCACCAAGACTTCCAAGGATGCGACAGATGAACCATATGGGGTATTTGGGGGCACATCCATGTCCGGCCCATTGGCTGCGGGTGCTGCCGCCCTGCTTGTAGAGCAGATGAGGGCCAACAACATATGGTATACACCATTTACGATAAAGAATATACTAATGTCTACGGCCAACGACATGGGGAACGATCCCTTTGTACAGGGTGCCGGACTTGTAAATGCAACTCGGGCATCCGAGTATGTGGCCGGTGATGGATCATTTTTGGTCACCAACGACATGTCGTATACAAATATTCGCGAGTCAACTCTGCCGGCCTTACAGTCATTCAACAATACAATATTTGGAATTGATCACATAAGCGTACCGCCGAGGTCATACCCCATGAGCAGCTGGTTTGCAGGCCATCTGCATACGGACCAAAAGAGTCCTACCACCTTTACAATAACAAATCCCACAAACCAGCCACTCGCAATACAGGTAGAACCACAAACCCTAGAGATACTGATTCGGGAAGATGTTGATTTAACTACAATACCACATCAGCAGGATCCTGTCTTGAATGATATCGGCATATATGCGCCAAACTATGTATTACTGTCGGATGTGCGGCAGACCACAACCCTAACTGAAATATTTGAGCCCAACCCCATACCCGAGTCGTCGCTCTTGGTATTGAATGTCAACTTTGACTTTGATGACTTTTTGAACTCTACGGCAGATGTGTTTGCTGATGACTTTGGAATAGCCTCACTGTATCTGTATGACTGGATTGATGAGAATAATGATGGTACTATAGAGGCTGCTGAGCTGGCCATGGTGAACAGGGCCGGCAACTGGGGAACTGTCCAGGAGATGCGGGTGTCATACCCCCACCAGGTATTTGAGGGAGAGCCGGTTGTAGGTGTATATCCGGTACCTGTAAAGGCATCATACTGGCGGGGCATCACAAATACCAACTCTACTGCCATGGATTACACGATTACGGCTACATATTACGACAGAGCATACTGGCCTGATGTGTGGCTAGAGTCCAGTAGTGTTGTGGTACCACCACAGTCACAATATACCATAAATGCCGTCATTACAGTACCATCGGGTGTAGACAGCGGCATATATCAGGGGTTTGTAACGTTTAGTTCTGATGCACATACTGTAAACATACCCGTATCGTATGCTGTTACAGAGCCAGCCAACGGCGGAACGGTACATCTTGTCTCTGGTACTAGTGATGATGATGACATACTGTACTCGCCCGGACTGGTACGGGGCTCATTTGACATGTCTGGACGCTATATGGCTGGGGAGTGGCGCCACCAATACATCGATGTGCCTGATGATATAACCTCGGGTGTCATAGAGGTGTCCTGGCAGTCCAATAATACCAGCATAGGCGTCTTTGTACTAAGTCCTGAGGGCGACATAATACAGAGTAATACCAATCCTGGTGTCTTTGGACACTTTGGGGGATGGCCCTCTAATGACTGGCTGGGATACAGTGACTTTGGCGAAGGGGGTGGATTCTTTCCGGTTAGTGGCTGGAATGATACATCTGCCACATTCCGCATACCCATTGAGGAACCTGGAGTATATTCTATAATGACCCACACTACACTATTCGGAGGAGAATCTCCCACCGAACCCATTGTGATTACCGTAAGATTCGACTGATTTGTGCAGCGACGTGCACAAGATTCTGTAGAACTAAAATCTCTCACACGCACTTATTTTTGGAGACTGGTACGAGAATCAACATGTTGTGTCTATATTAAAAGACATAGTCATGCATGTGTATGCAACAATATTGGTCAGTTTCCACAGGACTACACAACTAACATTTCAGGGCCACGGGAATGTACGGCAGCAACCAAGAGCCTTGACTGTTTTTGTACTTGGTCAGGCTATGCTATGCTATGCTATGCTATGTTATAATGGTAAAATCGTCCCATGTGCGGAAGTTGGATTGCAGAAACTTGTGCACATCACATACCTGGGGTTGCCATGATAGAGTCCTTGGAGCAGCTAGATACAATCCAAATGACTCTACATTTAGAATACCAGACGGCTCCGGCACGTAGAACCTAGAATGGCGATATTCCTGTTGACGTATCCAGCGCAAAGACTACCGTATATGTCAGGACCCATACGAAGAGATACAGAAAGACATAACTGGCTATGGCCTGCGTTACAATCTTCTTTCTGTCTGATTTGGACAGTGGTATGCGCATGGCCTTTGCCACAAATATGGTACCCAGAAAGAGTATAATCATGAATCCAATGGCGGCCCAGCGCCTCTCCTCCCCTTCCAGCGGCTCAAAGATAAAGACGGCCATCACTCCGGCAACCACCGCCAGCATTATGCGCATCCAGTATAACTGGTCCAGCTTGCGGTTCTTGTCCTGAGTATCAAAATCCCTAACGTCCGTGGGTGGTAGGGCGCCATCATCAACGGGTTGTGGTTCAGGAGTGGGAGTCGTACCCTCATCTATGGGGCGTATGCCCTCCTCCTCTTTTGGCTTTGGAGGAGTATCCGGAAACTTTGGTGGTGATCTGCGCTTCTTATGTTTAGCCAATACAAAAGTATAGTTTTTGAACTAGTCTTAATAGCTTTTGTCTTGCGCGTGTAAACGGCGCTCTCTCTTTCTCGTATTTTGGGTGGCCTTGCCATCAACAAGTCCAACTCCTTGGCATACCTTGCAGGTGCTTATCCTCTCTATTATGAGAAATCTGCGTGTTATGTATCCCCGCCCATCACAGGATGTGCATTTTATCTTGTTGCCTGACTTTGGCCTGTTCTTCTTCTGTAGCGCCGCTTGGCGCCGGGCGGCCTTGCCGGGCTTGTACGGATTGGCCCTAGTCTGACGCGCCGAGTTGTTCTTCATAGTACCATCGCTGTTGTAGTATTGGGGATACTCTGACTCTTGCACATCTGCTTGCACATCTGCCTTGTGCTGCCTCTGTATGTAGTCCCAGGAGTGCCGTACCCGCTGTAGTCGTTCTACAGCATCATCAGAGTCGTTTCTATCCGGGTGGTACTGCTTTACAAGCATACGATACTGACGCTGGCACTCATCGTATGACGCCCCGCGTCTGACTCCCAATACTTCGTAGGGATCATAATCTGCCATTGCTCTGTTATGTGTTACATGTGGTATATTAGTAGCTGGTTCATGGCGGTAGAAATCACATGAATGCCAGGCGTGCAGCAATACGGACAGTGAGAACTAGCATGGGGGGTGATCAGGCGTATAAAATGTGGGCATACAACAAACACAGGTGACAACGCGACGGTGAATATAATTCGGCATGGTGCCAAAGGAGGGGTTTGGTGGTAACACAAAATGGACTCATCTTACCAAGATTTATAACCAAATCTAGTCGTATATATATGGATGACAGAGGTACAACAAACCAGTGGTCTGTCACGCCGTGACTTTTTAAAACTCATGGGCGCTGCAGGGACGGGTTTGGCATTTGCGCCCTTTGTGCCTTGGGGAAATTTCATGCCCAATCCCAGTGGAGCAACTTTAGAGAAGGTGCCAGTGGAGCTGCCTGATGGCACACAGGCCAATGTAAACACATATCCTACAAATTATGCCGAAGTCATAACATATCCAAAGACCGGCGACAGGGTGCTAGATGAGGAGGCGTTTAGAAAGTGGCAGTTCATACGGCTGCCCGAAGAGATGGGTGGTTCTGTAAATGACGTATCTGCCTTTAGGGCATTCTCCATGGTATGTCTGCACCTGTGGTGTCTGTGGAAGTACTATCCGTCCGATGACAAGAAGAGGGGCGAGTGTCCCTGTCATGGTTCCATATATGACCCCATAACCGGTACTGCCGTGGCCGGGCCGGCATCGTTACAGGCAGCCCCGTCTGATACACTGCCTAAGCTGGACTTTGAGACTGATGCAGATGGCTTTTTGTGGATTCTTCCCCCGGTATGGGGTATCAACGCTAATGGTGTAGTTGGGTATGGCCGTCTCACTTAGTCGGCGCACAGGCGCCGTCGCCTTCTTCTATTGGGTATGGGATGGACTGGACAGAACCATATTCACTGCCATAAAGTTCTCGTTTCCGGCTAGGTTTGTGAGTCCCTTTGGCTTTTTGGGGATGCTCACCTTTATCGTCTTTGTAATACTTGGTGTGAGTGGGGCCCTGTTGATGTTCTATTATCAACCCATACTGGATAGGGCGTGGGACAGTGTCGCGTTCATCAACAACGAGGTCCCCTTTGGCTTCCATATAAGAAACATTCACTATCATGGTTCAAATGCAATGGTTCTCTTGGCTGTTCTCCACATGTACTATCAATACTTTAGCGGCCGCTATAAGATACGTAACGAGATACTATGGGTTACTGGTGTCATACTGGGTACCGTGACCATATTGGAGGCTTTTACCGGATATGATATTATATTTAGTGAGCGCGCCGAGCTGGCCATCAGCATAGCCGCCTCCCTGACCAACTCAATACCCGTTGCGGGGCCAATCATACGCGATGCCATGTTCGGCAGTGGATTCTCGGACTTTGTGTTACGATTCTACGCGCAACATGTCTTTATACTGCCCTTGGTGATGCTGGGCCTCATGGCCGTCCACTTTCCAAGGTTTCTGGTATTTGATGTTCCGATGGTATTTGCAATTGGTGGTGCCATAATGCTGACGGGCGGTGTCTTTCCCATAGATTTGGGCTTCAAGTTCCAACCCAACGTGCCACCGGGCATTACTGTTCCGGAATGGTACCTGACCGGCCTGTATGCGTTTTTGCGCACACAGTATGACAAATTCGTTACGGGGGTGTTGTGGCCCGGTCTGTTTATAGCCTCGTTACTCTTGGTCCCGTTCCTAGACAGATACAAAAAGTTCTCATGGAAGGATCGTCCCATGATTACTGCCTTTGGCATAACTGGCATTGCCCAGATAATGGTTACAACATACTGGGGCTTTTACATACCCGCGGATACTACTTTGGCACTGGTGGACAGGCTGGTGATTGATCCCGTCTTTCTGTATCTTGTAATGATACTATTGGTTCCAATGAGCTTTGGATTCACATACATGATGATAAAGCTGGCCAAGGAGGCTGAGCGCAAGGCAAAGATTGCCAAGGAGAAGGGGCCCAAACAGGTCTCTACAATCCGTCTATCGCAACAATGGATAAACTGGCTCATAGTGGCGCTGTTGGCATTCCAGGTCTTTTTGAATATAGCAGCATATAATGCGGCTTTGACCGGCATGAATAACATTGAGCTCTTCTTGGTTGGTCTGATAATGATTACATTCGCCGGATTCTTCCACCTGTACAGATACAGCATGAACGAATCAAAGAAGGCTCCGCCTCCACCCCCACCACCAAAGGCCGACATGCCCCAGCTGACCGAGGTCGCAAGCGTGCCCGAGGTTGAATCCAAAGAGACTATTCCTGAAAAGCCGCCCACCACAAAGTAACATATGCGGGAGAACAACACAAGGCACTGCTAGGCAACCCTACCTTTTCAAAAATACACACACTACACCCACGACTTGTCACTGGTCGCAAGTGGTTTTCTGTTTATGAACCCCGAGTCCTTTTCGTGCCAAAAGGCTATCTTCTCTTCATTGTACTTCCAACATAGCCATACCTCATCATCGAACATCTTTGCTGGAAAGTCTAGTAATCCCTGCTCTATACTCTTTATGGCGACCCCGGTCTCCTCAAGCGTCTGTATGGCTAGATAGTACTCTGTAACGACTTGGTTGAGCTGCTGCTTTGCGGCTACAAAGTCGGAGAGTGATGAGTTGATGGCAGACTCTACCCGGGCCTGGGCACGTGAGACGCTACTCTTCTTGGCAAGTATCATCTCAAACTTTTTCACCACATCTGGAAGTATGGCGTTGGCCTCCGCTACTGTAAAGAATACCATACGTTCCATATGGAGTTTGGAATTAAATATCTTGGGGATTTGAGTGCGCACGCCACCAAGGTCGGCGCCGGGCAACCTCAAATTTACACCACTACATGTAGAGATTAAATCTGCAGATGTTGTATACCCTCGCATGTGTGGGGGGTCTAGCACCCTCTGAGTCTCTGCGTGGCCAGACCATGCCTACTTTAAACAAAATACGAAAGTGTTTTGCTTTTTGAAGTTGCCTACTTGGTTGGGCAGTATAATGTAAAAAGTAGGATATGTAGTTCAGACACACATCAAAAAGCCA
>VXON01000041.1 GCA_009840065.1 Cenarchaeum sp. SB0662_bin_33
AGCACTACCCATCAACATACTGCCAGTGGTACTTGTGCACAAGTTCCTGCTAAAAACTTGGCAGGACTGGTCCTGATGGATAGTGGAGAATTACGCACCAACCCCGAAATAATGGAAATGTAAATATAATAAACTGCAATATACAAAATAGTTGGCATCTACAAAGAAGCACAAGGTAGTATGTATTGAGGTACTAAAGAAGAATGGTGTAGATGTGGACAAGCTCATAGAGGCATTGGTGTATAATGCATCTGTAGAGTTTGTGGCGTACTATTATTTTACAAATTTGCGGGCATTCTGTACGGGTATAGAAGGCGAGGGCGTAAAGGGCGTAATTGAGGATGCTAGGCTTGAGGACCTAAGCCACTTTGAATCGTGCATAGACCGGATATATCAGCTGGGCGGTGAGTTTCCTAAAGATATTACAGAGTTCTGCAAGCTGGCGGGAGCAGACTTTCTACAGTCAACAAAGAGGACAACGCTAAATCAGATACTTGAAAAATGCCTCAAGGCAGAGCAGGGCGCCATAGTAAACTGGAACAATGTATGCAAGATGACCCAGGGTAAGGATCCCATGACATACGAGATAGCGTCCAGCATACTAGCAGAAGAGATAGAGCACGAGTCGTGGTTTTTGGAGCTGCTTGATGGCAGGCCCTCAGGCCACATGCGCCGCAGATACTCAGGCGAGAGACCCCACACGGCCAAACACTCACGCTCGCTGGGCAATCTCTGAGCATTTTATATTAAATTATTATTTAATTGGATTTTAATATGGGTAAACGCGAATAATCTTACAGTTTCTGCATCATTGATAGTCTAGTGGTCAACGGCTCCGGGAAAGCTGGCCTCATACTCTCTCTCCCGCATCTTTTTATCCTCGATATCGGTCTCATCCTCCTCCATCTCTGCAACCTCGATTTTGCGTATATCCTTTGTAAACCATGTGACGTTGATTATTCCGGCAATCTCCAGGCCCAACAGTATCTTGTTTAACATATCTACAGAGACAGTATGTCCATCCTTGGATAGTGACTTTGATAGTTCCTCATCAGTCATAGAACCCGCATCTATAATCTTGTCATATATTATATTACGAAGTGGGGATGCCATTATCCATAGAACACCTTGTCTGCCTTTTTATGAATAGTGTTTGATATATTTTGACCCACATTCTCATACCAATTCTGTATGTCCTGGGTTATACTAGGCCTTATCACCTTGAACGCTTCAGCAAAGTCCACATCAGTTATTATATTCCCATCGCGCCGCATGGCCCGAATTGCAGTCTCCCGGCACAGCGCCGCCAAATCCGCGCCGGTATAATTACCAGTTGCAATGGCTATCTCGCCAATATTGACATTGTCATCCAGCGGCATCTTGGAGGTCAGTATTCTTATTATATCCAGACGATTGGACTCGTCTGGCGGGCCGACATACAAGGGCACATCAAACCGGCCTGCCCGGAGTAGTGATGCATCCAGCATGTCAGGACGGTTTGTAATACCAATCACTACCACGTCCGGAGTGGTCCCCTCTATCTCAGTAAGTAGTTGGCTCAGAACCGTCTCGCCGGCCCCACCCTCCCTAGTCTTGGCCAACGAGTCCAGCTCATCAAATATTATAACACATGGTGAGGATGCCTTTGCCTTACGGAATATCTCGCGGACTGCCTTTTCAGATTCACCCAACCACTTTGAGAGTATCTCAGGGCCCCGGACCAGAATCATGTTGGCGCCGCTCTCGGCGGCCAGTGCCCTAGACACCAGTGTCTTGCCGCAGCCGGATGGACCATACAACAGCACGCCCTTGGGTGGCCTTATCCCCATGCGGGTAAACTTTGAGGGTTCCTTTATAGACACCAGGAGATTCTCCGTGAGAATAGTCTTTATGTTGCTCATGCCACCTACATCCTTCCAGAACACCTTGGGTCGCTCCACATAGAACTCCCTCATGGCAGTGGGAACGACCTCATGCATTCCGCGATAAAAATCAATCAGTTTTATCTCCATGGTCTCGAGAGCTTTTGTTGGTATGTTTTCAGACTCCAAGTCCATCTGGGGAAGATATCGGCGAATGGCCCTGATGGCCGCCTCGCGACATAGTGACTTTATATCAGCGCCAGTATAACCGTGTAGTTGTCCGGCCAGTTCCCGGAGGCCTATATCCTTTGATAATGGCATGCCGCGGGTGTGTATCTGTAGTATGTCCAGCCGGCCATCCAGA
The DNA here is from genome assembly GCA_009840065.1 of Cenarchaeum sp. SB0662_bin_33. GTDB lineage: Archaea > Thermoproteota > Nitrososphaeria > Nitrososphaerales > Nitrosopumilaceae > VYCS01. The sequence continues at coordinate 2,227 of VXON01000041.1, forward strand.
TTGGGAACGGATATCTCAAACTCACGATCAAATCTACCGGGTCTGCGCAGTGCGGGCTCCATGCTGTCGGGCCGGTTTGTGGCGCCCAGTACAATCACATTCCCCCGCTCGTTGAGCCCATCCATGAGTGCCAGCAGTTGGGCCACCACACGCTTCTCCACATCACCATAAGCATCATCACGCCTTGGGGCTATCGCATCAATCTCATCTATGAATATTATGCTGGGAGCATGCTCCTTTGCCTCCTGAAATATCTCCCGGAGGCGCGCCTCTGTCTCCCCATAGTACTTGTTCACAATCTCCGGACCACTTATCGAAAACATGTTTGCATCAGACTCACTAGCCAGTACCTTGGCTATGAGGGTCTTGCCACATCCGGGCGGCCCATACAACAGTACGCCGCTGTGCGCCTCAACGCCCAGCCTTGTAAACAGCTCAGGATGGCGCAGGGGCAGCTCCACTATCTCACGCATGGCACTTATCTCCTGGGTCAGCCCGCCCACCTCCTCGTATGTGACGCGGACCCTCCGGTCCACGGGAGGCTCATCTGATATGGCCAGTGATGTGGACTCATCTATGCTTATGACAGAGTTTGGAACCGTCTTGCCTATACGAAACATCATCGAGTTTCCGAGAATCTTGACAGATATCTCATCGCCCTTCATCAGTGGAATGTCAGAGAGCCTGTTCTTTACAAAGTTTGTAAACTCATCATCTATTGTGACCGTATCATTTACGGGTATGAGAACCGCCGAGCGGGCCGTCTTTACCTGCGTCTTTACCACAGATATTGTGTCGTTTATGGATACCCCCATGTTGGTTCTTGTCTGGCCGTCTATGCGGATTATTCCGGGCGTCTTTTCATCCTCATCGGCAGGCCACACAATGGCACAGCTAGACCGCACACCGGTTATCTTTACTATATCACCCGGAGAGACACCTAAAAAATTCATGGCATCCGGGCCCATGCGAGCGCGACGCTTGCCTATATCCCGTTTCATTGCCTCAACTACACGCATCTGTAATGGTTCCTGCTCTGCCAAGCTACTTCATATCCACTGACATTCTGCTCATGTTCAGTACCTCAAACTCACTGACACCCTCGACGCTCCGGACAGCCTCCTCAAGCGTGTCACTCTGCCCTTCACGATCATCTATTACAAATTCAGCCTTTATGCACTCAAGACCAAACGCTATGGGCTCGGTCGCGTGCCTCTTCAGCTCCATGGTATCCGGCAAGGCATCCCGTATCGATACAGCCAGACCTTGTAGGTCTACATCAATACCAGTAGGCAGTATCTTTGTAATGAAAAGTAGGCGGGCCATCCTCATGGTCCCTCAAACCCACACTTGTTGCATGCATATGACCTAGCGGATTCACGACAGCTCTCACAGCGCCATATCCGGGTGGTATTGCAGTCAGGACAGTCAAACTTGACGCACTTGTCATTGGGCATAATGGGTCTAAAGCAGCTGCTACATGTGGGTAATGATATCTGAGAGGACATATGGTTTTATATTTATGTACGTCATTTATACCTTCTATTTGTCCGCGAGACAGCAGCATAACCCGAAATCTGTTTAATTTTTGCTAGCTCAGATGGATTTATGATGCTAACTATGGGCATGGTGTGTAGGATGAAAATATGGGCATCCAACTGAAAGTGTTTTGCTTTTTGAATAGCCAATTAAATACCAAAAAATCGTTTAAAACACCCATGATTGGTAATAGAAACCATTAACTTTTCATTTGGCACACACATCATCGTTTTTACATATATCAAAAAGCAAAACACTCTCAATTAACATTAGATAATATTATTTTTAGTATATAACATATCTAAAAACGTAGAATCATTACGCCGAATGGAGTTTGGATTTGATCTCAGAACGGTGAGCTGTTGCCAAGTTCAATTTTGACTGATCAAATTGTGAAAAAAGATTGGTTCATACGAAATATGACCGGTAGGCTTTCCGGCAGGATTTAGAATTACCATGAAGATTGCACCTACCCCAAACACATCTCTGAGACGTTTAAGACCGCCACATATATTGGATAAAATTTGCAGAGCCTAAAGATAAATCGATAGTAACAGTTATAATGTATTGTACCGTACATTGATTAATGGAAGATATAAAACTCGACAGCCTAGAGGGTGTTGGACCAGTAACCACACGTAAGTTATCTGATGCTGGCATACACAACATGATGGATCTCATAGTGAGGGGTCCCGTTGAAATATCCAATATAACAGGTATGGAGAAGGAGACCGCCGAGAAGATAGTCACAAAAGCCCGAAAGTATCTGGCTGATAGTGGTCAGCTAGCAAAGGACTTTGTCAGTGCATCTGATATATACAAACGCCGACAGGAGATAGGAAAGATATCCACGGGAACCGAATGCTTAGACACGCTGCTTGATGGTGGTGTGGAGACGCAGGCCCTTACCGAAGTTTATGGTGAGTTTGGATGCGGCAAGACCCAATTCTGCCACACCCTATGTGTCATGGTACAAAAGAGCATAGAGGAAGGTGGACTTGGAGGCGGTGTGTTGTATATAGACTCGGAGAATACCTTTAGACCTGAGAGAATAGTCTCTATTGCCCAGGCCAATGGCATGGACCCGCAGCGCATACTAGACAACATCATAGTTGCTCGCGCATACAACAGCGCCCATCAAGTACTGATACTTGAGGAGGCAGGTACAATAATACGCGAGAGTGATATCAAATTGCTAGTAGCGGATTCGGCAGTCGGCCTATTCAGGTCCGAGTATCTAGGACGGGGCACCCTATCAGAGAGACAGCAGAAACTAAACCACTTTGTGCATCTGCTGGTGCGCATAGCCGAGACGTATAACTGTGCCGCGGTGGCCACCAACCAGGTGATGTCATCTCCGGATGTATTCTTTGGAGATCCCACAAAGCCCATCGGAGGCAACGTTGTGGCACACACCAGCACATACAGAATATACTTTAAAAAATCAGGCAAAAAGAGAATAGCCCGTATGGTGGACAGTCCCCACCACCCCGAAGAGGAGGTCGTATTTAGTATTGGCGAGGCTGGCATAATCGACCCCGAGGATACAAAGACCAAAAAGACCACCAAAAAGCCAAAGGCTGAACCAACTGATACTGCCAAAGACGATGCCACCTAGACGGCAAAGACTCATTTTTTCATCTTTTTTGATATGCCATTAAAAGTACCATCATCAATCCAGATTACATCGCCAATTATGACATTTCGCCTATACAATATAGATGCGTGATGCCACTTCTCGTGTTTGTGCTTTCTCTGCCGTATCAGTTTGTCCGTATCATCAAATATCATGCCGCACAACGAACATCGGACGTTCATTGTACGATGTTATTTTAGACATATAAACAAGTTTGTGCCATTGCAGACATGGTGTATGACAGCAGGTTCCTCTTGTAAAGATGAAGAGTTTTTCAAGTCGCCAGAATTTCCTCCAAAAATGGTCGCGAATCTGTGCGCTTGGTGATCTTACAGAGACAAAATCCGTCCAAGTTGACTGTAAACAAGTTTTATAGTGTGGATTTTCAGTAGAATTTATTATGTGTTGATGAATTTATACTGCAATTGTAGTGTTTTAGATCAATATAATCTACTTATTGTGCCCTTGTATGATTATGTCGGCAGCTTCGACAGGGGCCCTGTCATTGATTATGCTATGTGGTCGCACATAATTGTTAGAGGAGTGACATACCAGTGAAACATCACGGTTTATGTCCCTGTCCGCCCTACAGATACAGCAAATGTTCCATTAACCCTCTCTTGCTTGTTGGTATTACAAAATCTGTTTCTTATGTGTGTGTCCTGTATGTACGTTATAAATCCACGAACCACTACGAAAACTTTTTGGCATACAGTACTGTATCCATTTGGGCCATCTGTGATCAATATTCTGTATGTTTTGTAATTCCTCCGACAAAGTTGAATTAAAGATCTTAAATACTAGTATGATGCTTAAACTGTATGAGTAAAAAGAAAACTTTACAAAAATATCTGCTGTAGATGTAGTCACACGGCAGACGCGAACCATAATGCAGTATGTAATATCAAAGCCCGGTTCCGGGCCGAGGTGATTAAAGACCACAACCATGCATCAAAACACTGCACGACAAGCACCCATGATAATGGGCATCTAGGCACGGAGGGCTCTATATCAGACCACGACTAGTGTGATGGTCATGTGAGGTGTCAAGTCGAATATAAAACTCTGGGAGACGCAACGATCTTGCATGGACAAGTCCTTGGTTCCTGTGGGAGGAGTTCAGAACAATGTAAACAGAAGATTATTAATCAAACACGCATTACAGTACTCTATGAGAGGACTGTGTCATACCTGCCTTACATCAAATGTAGAGATCGCCGTGACGGGTGGCAAGATATTGTGCGCCAAATGCTCTAGTATAACAGAAGAGCCTGCTGGAAATGAACGTTAGTATAATATCTCACTGTGCCATGGATACGGTACACATAGGAGACTCTGTGTATGAGCAGGCAGGGGGGGATGCCTGCTATTCGGGGCTCATGTCCAAAGAGTTCAGGGCCAATGTCACCATACAGACAAGGTTTGGAGATGATTTTCCAAAGAGGTATCTGGAAGGCATCAATATTAGAGATGATCTGGCTGTATCCACACTGCCGACCACCAGATTCAGGATAGTAATAGATGGATTGAACAGAACACTATACCTACAGAATCAGTGCGAGGAGATACAGGCGTACAGGGAGAGTCAGGATGGGCTCATAGTATCCCCCATATACCATGAAGTGACACCTGCTATAATAAAAAAACAGGACGGCTACATACTGTACAACCCCCAGGGACTGCTGCGCACGGCAGGCAGTGATGGCACCATAAGTATTACAGACAATACGCTTGATATGGCCGGTGTTGATGCGCTAAAGGTGAATCCCGCCGAGATAAGGACCATAACCGGAGAGGACGACAGCATATACGGCATGAAGAGACTGCAAAAGATGGGGGCTAGGATTGTCATATGTACCAACGGCAAAGAGATCATGATGCTGGAAAAGACCATGTTATATACAATAGAGCTGCCCAACAAGGAGATCTTTGATACAACGGGTCTTGGCGCCATACTGTGTGGAGCCTTTCTGCACACCATACTAAAAGAGAGGGATGCCCTCTGGGCGCTCTGCTTTGCCGGGGGTTCAATACAAGCGGCGCTGGACACAAAAGCCATTGGACTGTCAAAGATTCCAAAAAAGGGTGCCATACAGAGCAATGCATCGTACTTTTATAATTTGGTAAAATATAAACAGGTATAGGCACGCATCAGACATTATTGGATATTTGCATATTGGATGATGGTACTATGCCAAACGCCACAGATACACTACTTGAGGCGCTAAAGTATGATGGTATAAAAAAGATAGTCCCCGGCAGCATATCAGACGACATAGGGTGCATAATCATACCCGGCGGTGACAAGGGCATACGAAGATACTTTCGCAATCCCGACGTTCCCGCGGTTCCTGTGTTGGGGGTATTTGAGGGAGATATGGGTGGTTTTCTGTCCCAGATGAACAGCAGGGAGATTAAACTACACATAAAGCGTCTGCACAACAGTGAAAACTACAATACAGTGAAGATTCCCCGGCTAGAGGTGATAGTCGATGACAAGGACTCTTACATAGCTTTAAATGATGCGGCGGTCTTTTCGGCAAAGAGCGCCATACTGATAGAATATACACTAAAGGTGAACAGGCACGAGGTGTGGCATGACAGTGGGGACGGCATAATAGTGTCTACACCCATGGGCTCAACGGCATATTCAATGTCCACAGGGGGTCCTGTGATATTTCAGGGCGCGGACGTATTTGGCATAGTTCCTGTAAATTCGCAGGATGTTACTCGGCGCCCCCTAGTAGTCCCCAGCGATAGCAGAATCGAGGTGTCTGATATTGTGGCGCGGATACGATGCGAGGTGGTAATAGATGGCGCCGATAGGTTGAAGGTAAAGGAGAACGTAAAATATTTAAAATTTAGATCACCGGCCCGCATAATACGCATGGAGGACAATACCACCAGCGTATCGGCCATGATAAAGAAGGTACATCTAGCCGAGGACCTTTTGCGCATGCCACCCAGCTCAAAGCTCATACTAAAGATGCTAGAGTACGAGGGGGCCATGTCACAGAAGGACCTTGTGGGAAAGACCCTCCTTCCCGCCAGAACGGTTCGCATTGCGCTGGCGCGCCTGCTAGAGGAGGGGTACATAAGCAGAAAGGTCTCCATACTTGATTCTAGGCAAAAGATATACGGCATCAGCTAGATGCGTGAGGCCGCATCTACAAATGCCCTATAGGAGGCCTCGGGAAATCCAGGCCTGCTGCTAAACTCAGGATGGAACTGCACGCCCATGTAAAATCGGCACGAGGGTATCTCTAGTATTTCCATGCGTCTGTTATCATCGCTGCTAGCCGAGAATATCATGCCCGCCCCCTCAAGTCTTGGTATTACATCTGTGTTTATCTCGTAACGATGGCGGTGCCGGCGCCGGATTGTATCACTTTGATATATGTTACTGGCCCGGGTGTCATGCTTTATGTTTATGGCATGGGCTCCTAGTCTGAGGGAGCCGCCGGTGGCGTGGTCGGATAACTGATCCGGCAACAGATGCACCACCACATTGTCTGTATCTGGAATAATCTCGGATGTATGCGCATCATGCATATTTAGAGCATCCCTAGCAAAGGCTACGGCGGCAAGCTGAAACCCAAAGCATATCCCAAGATAGGGGATGTCATGTAGTCTGGCCTGCCGGGCTGTTTGGATGATACCCTCGGCGCCCCGCGTACCAAAGCCGCCGGGCACCAGTATGCCATCATATCTTGGTATTATATCGTTCCGTATGATTTCAGAGTCCAGTAGGTCAATCTTTACTGATACACCAAGGTCCGCGGCGGCATGTCTTAATGCCTGGTTCACGCTGACATAGCTATCCGTTAGTGTAACATACTTGCCCACCATGGCTATGCGGACGGTTCTGCCCTGTTTGGTCATGGAATCAACTACATTGTTCCAAGAGCTCCAGTTTTCAGGGTCCATCAGATTAGTATGGCCAAACTTACGGAATACAGAGTCGACTATTACCTGCTCGTATAGTATTATGGGAATCTCAAAGATTGACTCTGCATCATGACATGATAATACATCTGCTATGTCAACGCCCGTAAAGAGGGCCAGCTTCTCCTTTGTCTTGTCTTGTAGCGGCTGTGTGCACCGTACTGCCAGATAGTCAGGCTGTATGCCTATGCGTCGCAGTTCCTGTACGCTGTGCTGCGTGGGCTTTGTCTTTTGCTCTCCGACCACATCCAGCGAGGGTGCCAGCGTGACATGTATAAACAGAACATCCTCACCGGGCGGGCAGGTTGCCCTCATCTGCCGTAATGCCTCAAGGAATGGCAGTGACTCTATATCGCCTACCGTTCCACCGCACTCTACAATCAGAACGTCCAAGGATTCATCTATGCCCACGCTGGTTATGCGACGTCTTATCTCGTCTGTAATATGTGGTATTATCTGTACGCAGTCGCCCAGATATCCGCCGTCGCGCTCCTTTCGTATGACATCCGAAAAGACCTGAGCCGTTGTTATATTGTGGTTCTTTGGTATGTTCTGGTTTAGGAATCTCTCATAGTTTCCTATGTCCATATCACACTCGCCCCCATCCTCGGTGACAAAGACCTCGCCATGTGCGATGGGGTTCATGGTACCCGCATCATAGTTCAGGTAGGGGTCTATCTTTATGCATGATACGTTCAGACCTGCCAGCTGGAGCAGTTTTGCAATGGATGATGTGACAACTCCCTTTCCGAGTCCGGACATTACGCCTCCCGTAACAAAGATGTACTTCATGACTTTGGATATAATGCATGTGGTATTATTTCTTGTTAGAGCCTAGATGTTTAAAGTTGAATCGTATAAACGATATCAGGAATATGGCCAGCATGGCTATACCGGTCACATATGCGTATTGTGTCAGAGAATCATCTTCTGTGTAGTATAATAGAATGGTGGCGGCCAGCAGCGCAAGACCCAGCACTGTCAGTTTGCGATCATACATTATATTGTATGTGGTATACGTCCCACACAAAAACCCATCTAGTCTGGTATCTCTCATATATTAGAGCAAAGTTTGGTGTATATACTATTGTGGATGTCTTGCTGTGTATGCAACAGGTAATGACTGCATGATTCCAGATACTAGTGGTTTGATTTAATGTATGTGTGACTATGTTTGGGTACGCCACAAACTGTCCATATTAGTGAGATATAATACTAGAGTTATAACGGTGTACCGCACACACAATATATGATAAAGTTACTAGAGCTGGCCGGATTTGCAGCCATAGGCGGAACCATCTATGCCTTTCTGGGGATGATGGATAATCCATACAAGTGGCATGTCTTCTGGGCATGTGCGGGGGTGGCCGTGGGAGTAATATGGTACCGCAAGAGGCTCAGGGACCGGATGAAGAAACCATAATGATGTCATTATTACGATATAAAGCCTCGAGCGGGCTTTGAACCCACGACCTAACGCTTACGAGGCGTTCGCTCTACCAGGCTGAGCTATCGAGGCATATGTGGCACTACAGCATACTGTTTATAAAAAGTCTGGGAATTACAGGTTCAACACTAGGTTCTACTGACGTATATATTGCAGCAATATTATTTGTGGTGGCGCACCGCCATAAAATTACGCAGTAAAAAATAAATTTTTTGTGCATATTTATGAAATCAGATTGTCATGTATGGTAGGCTGGAATCAGGACGATATAGTTGTAAAAATCATGCGTAATAATTGCATAACACCAGACTGCAATGCCGTGGTGTTTCTTGCATAATTTGTGCTTGTATAAGTGTGTTAGAAAATATATAATTCATATTATTATGTATCCATTTAATGAAGATTACAATATCTGGTATACGAGGAGTTGTAGGGCACGACTACACATTGCATGATGCCATGCTGTTTTGTAGGGGATTTGCCGGTATAATGTATAGCAAGACATGTGTGGTTGGCCGGGACACAAGGCCCACGAGTAAGATGATATCAGATGTCATATCCGCGGTCCTGACAAGTTGTGATGTAGATGTGTTGGACTTGGGAGTAATGCCAACACCTGTTGTCTTTCGAGAATCACAAAAATACGGTTCCGGAATAGTCATTACAGCCTCACACAATCCCATAGAATGGAATGGATTAAAATTCATACTAAACGGAAGAATGGTAAATACAGCAGAGATAGACCGCATAAAGGGGAATACCGGCCATGCATCGGATGAAAATTCCTACGGCAGTACCATACACTACACATCATCATATGTGGATGATGTGTTTAATATAATTGGATACATTGATGAGACGCCATCCATACTGATAGATGCGGGGGGAGGAGCTGCTACGGATATTGCCCCAGACATACTCAAAAAGATAGGATGCCGTACTGGCATAATTTACAATAAATGTACAAGAACTGATCCCACGGCCGATAATCTGGAGAGGCTGGTGGCCGAATCCACAGGGTACGATGCTGGGGTGGCCTTTGATACGGACGGGGACAGGCTGGTTTTGGTAATGAATGGTATGGTACAGTTGCCGGATGCAACACTTGGGTTGGGGGTGGCATCTGCAATAAGGCAGGGGCATCGCAAGTTTGTAATCAGCATGGACACCAGCACATTAATCGAGAGGTACATAAGAAATAGGGGAGGGATTGTGTGGCGCGCGCCCGTGGGTGAGGCAAATGTAATAGATAAGATGATACAAAATGATGCATCCGCTGGTGGTGAGGGGAGCAGTGGTGGTTTTATCTTTAATGAGTTTAATCACTGCCGGGATGGCCTGTTTACCTCTGCCCTCATAGCATCCATGATACCCAAAGGTATAGCGCAGGATGTCTTAAGGGAGGTTACCGGCAGCACAATAATTCGTGAAAAGGTTGCCGGATATAAGGACATACAAGATAAGATAATGCGTATTTCAACAGAAGTTGACACTACTGATGGTATTAGGGGTATTATAGATGAGGATACGTGGGTACTGATTCGACGCTCCAACACCGAGGATGTCACAAGGCTATCTGTAGAGGCACCCACACCAGATAGGTGCCGTAATATAATTAACCAAGTCAGGACTATGATACATGACATATAACGAGCGTGACATAATACGGATATTTCGGGGGGATTTTGGTATTGGTTCGGCCTGGGATGATGTTGAGCGTATACGAATTGGCGATACGGATATGGCAGTAAATATCGATACGCTGGTGCGCGGTACAGATGTTCCCGAATCTATGTCCCTAAGGGAGGCTGCAAGAAAGAGTGTGATTGCGTGCGCAAGTGATTTTGCGGCAAAGGGGGTCAGGCCTCTATGGGGGCTGGTATCTGTGGGCATGCCATCCACATACAAAATGTCGGATTTCAAAGATGTGTCAGGTGGTCTGGCGGACGCATCAATGGAGTTGGGATGTCATATAGTCGGAGGCGACACAAAGCAGTGTGCGGAGATGTCCATAACCGTCTGTTTGCTTGGCAAGGGGCGGCCCGGGCCCCTCAGGTCTGGCGCCCATATACATGATGCAGTGTTTGTCAGTGGTCCGTTTGGAATGGCCGGGGCCGGATTATACATGCTACTAAACGATATGGACGGGCCGGCCACATATGCTCAATCGGTACTGCGCCCCACCATACCACTAGAGTTTGGCATGAGGTCTGCAGATTACATGACATCATCCATGGATTCTAGTGATGGTCTGTCTACAACCCTAAATGAGATGGCAGCTCAGAGTGGCACATCAATCATAGTAACAGATGAGCCGATTGCGGATGGCATAAAGAGATTTGCAGTAAAGAGTGGCTTAAGCATGAGAGATATCGTGTATAATAGTGGTGAGGAGTACGAGATTGTGTTCACAGCACAGAAAAGAGACATACCAAAATTATATAGTATAGCATCAGAGACGGGCACTCCCCTCACACAGATAGGATTTGTCAGGGAGGGCAGTGGAGTATACATAGAGAAGGATGGGCAGACTCATCATATACGTGATAAGGGGTGGCAGTCATTTTAGTGTGGTATTATGATTGATCTGCCTACATGAATAATTTGTTTTTGTGTATCGCTGGCAGGCAACCTCAAATGCACCGCACTGTAAAGGGAGGATGTGTTTGATAAAAGATAGTATGTTGTTAAAGCCAGCCTGCATAATCAGCAGTCGGGTTTGGCATTCTGCCAGAGTCCTATGCTGTTTCCCTCAGTATCTGATATTTGCGCATAAAAACCATGCTTGCCCACCGTAATCTTGGGGAATGCGACAGAGCCGCCTGCCTGTTTGACTTGTTCTAGACGCTCATCTAGTGACTGTACAGTTATTACGATTGTTGGTGTTGCGCGGGGGTCTGTTCTAAGCATCATGCCACCATTGATTGCGCCTGGTTGTTTTGGAGTTCCCGTCTTGTGGTCCGTATCAACCGTTTCAATCCAGTGATAGTCCATGTCTGGAATTTTTGATATCTGCCACCCAAACATCTCCATATAGAACCGTTTGGCACGCTTTATATCATCAACAGGAATCTCAAAATGACTCACGCTATCCATTGTGTGTGATGCAAAGCCGGCAAATATAAGACTACCAGATTGTGGGTTTAACCTAACACCAGTGTTATGATTTTTTAGATAGACTAGGCAGGACACCAAGTATAAAGTAAGATGTAAGGCCTAGTCATTACATGATTACATGGAGGGTGAAAAAATACACCATACAGAATGCTATTCTGTAATCTCTAGTGCTCCGGATGGACACATCCCCACAACTCGCCGTATCTCGTCTTTGGGTGCTCCGGACTGGTCAATGACAAACTTGCCACCCTTGACCATGAACACGGCAGGAAGATTCTTTACACACTCTGCTGAATGAATGCATTTGTCCTGATTCCATTCTACCTTCATAATACATCATGTTATAACACAATACAAAAATGTTGTCAGTCATGGGTTTGATTACAATGATATTTTTGACTACTTGAATTTGGTAAAAAATGATCATGTATATATCACAAAAAAAGACATGTACCAACTAACATAATAAAATTAAAAAAGAAAAATCCAGAATCAGTTTACATTGCAGCCGTCAGTTTCGACGGTCTCATAGTCAATCTGTAACACTATTGAGGCTTTATCAATTATATCACCAGTTATTTCCAAGTTCTTACCAGAGAATTCAAATGGTAAACTAGACTCGTCTTTTATGACAGGCTTGTTATCTTCAAAGGTAAACTCAGCCTTTGTGTCATCATCGACCTTCATCTCCATAGTAACAAAGTTGTTAAGACCATCAGCTCCGGTAAGAGAACCTGTGATACTTGTAATCGTTGTTAGCTGAAGATCACAATCCAAGATTTTTTCATAATCTCGCGTAATCCCCGTACCGTCTTCCGCCTTGGCAACTATAGTTATTGTGCTTGACTTATCAGCAGCTACGGTTGTACTAGGTAGAATCTTACATTCAGGCTCCTCGTCTGCCGAAAAGTAGTTCACAGTTACAGTATAGGCTTTAATGCTAGATATATCTGATTTAGTAGCGTTTGCATGACTTTCTGCATCTGTGCCATTTAGATTAGCAAGGCCGACTAAAGCAACACCATCATCACCCTCAGTAAAGTTAATAGCAATATAGGAATTCTTTTTTGTTAACACAATATACTCTAATAGTCCAGGATAACCCGTTTCATCTCCATTCGTCGTAACTTCACGATATGTATTAGGATCAACTACACTAGATTTGAATTGAAGAGGACTACCTGCTTTTAGTTCCAAAAGGTTAAGGGTGGCATCAACATCGTATACATTTATACGGTCATTACTATCAGCATCAACACCGAAAACGAATTTTGAATCAAACAGAGTCTGACCACCAACAGTCAAAGATGTAGTCTGCTTTTCATCGTCAGCGGCTGCTGCGTTATCACTATCATATATTGGATGTACATTTGAAGTTTTTGTTCCGTCTTCGCTATACTCGAAATCAACTTCTTCTTGTGTGCCTAGATTAGATGTTGCTGTTTCTACAAAGACATCAGACTCACAGACAAACATAAAGTCTGCAGTGTACTCTCCACTTTTGTCACCTTCACCACGGGGGACGGTAGACAAGCCCCGAGTATACCAAGATAGCAAAACATCTTCTTCTGTGGAACCTTTATGTAAATCGGTAGGGGGGAGACCAACTCTCTGCTGAACGGACTCTTGTACCATACCCAATTCATTCTGGATTTCACTTACATCATCCTGAAGTGTTGTGATGCTGTTAGTGAATTGGCCAATCTGTGCATCTAGGGCATCAAGCTTATCAGATATGGTATCAAAGGAGGTATCTGCATCATCAACCATCATATCCACCGTACTTTGAATATCGGGCAAAATTTGGGCAAAATTATCATAGTTCGCCTGGGCCTCTACAGTGTTTGCTGCATCGGTTGCTGCAAATTCATCGAACTTTGACTCAAAGGCAGCAATCTTGGAGTCTACCGATGTAACATCATCAGAGACACTAGACACCATATCAGATACACTAGACAACTCACCTGATAGGGCATCTATTACACTTAGGATTGGTGTAAAGTTGCTATCAAAATTTGACCACAAATCAATAAGGTTAGACACCATTGTATTTGTGTCCTCCGTAGTATCAGTAACTGTAATAAGTCTCTCAGTATTAGTTTGCGCAAAGGCATCATTAATCGTCATTGCTCCTGCCACCATTACTATAGATAACAGAAGTGCATGGAATGTTTTTTCTTTCATTTTAATCACATAGCCTATATAATTTATATAAACATAATGGATCTAAGTGGCATGATAAGTTATTGATCAGTGCATCACCATATCAATAATACTATGGGCACCAGTTTTACAGAATGCAGATACGGTGGCATTGTTTTATATATTATTCACGTGGTTATGTATATATAATCAGGTGTTACTAGAGAGCCGCCAAGCTTCAATCCCTTCCGATATGCTGCCCAGTACGGATAGGTCATCCATTGCAGCACTGCCCACCTGCACGGCCACGGCTCCGGCCAAAACAAACTCTGCAGCATCGCGCCATGAGGATACACCACCACAGCCCATTATGGGCACATCATACAGTTTGGATAGTTTGTTTACAGTGTTTATGGCAATATTTTTGATAGGAGGTCCCGAGAGTCCCCCCTGAACATTACTTATTAGTGGCTTGCGGGTCTTGATGTTTATACCCATGGCAGGTATTGTGTTTATGGCGGTTATACCATCAATGCCTGCCCTTATGAATACATCTACGGACTTGTACATTGTATGTGAAATCTTTGCAAATATCGGTAGATCAGTAGCCGACTTTGCCGCACCTATTATGTCAGCGGCAAGGAGAGGGACATCACCAATAAAATCATCAACGCATGGACATGATAGATTAATCTCAAAGGCGGCCACACCATCAAACATACCAATCATCGATGTATAGTCAGATGGATCACTCCCGGCCAGACTTACTATGACCGGATATGTAGGTGTACCCAATTGTCTGGCAAACTCTTTAGCCCCAACATTTCCTAATCCTATGGCGTTAATCCAGCCATTATCTAGTTTTACAAATCGTGGTTCTGGATATCCCTGACGTGGTTGTATTGTAACAGACTTTGTCACAACGGCACCAGCGCCAGCATCATAGGCAGCCTTTAGTTTTTCAGGCGTATCCCCCTGTAGGCCGGATGCTAGTATTACGGGGTTGCGCAGGTCCAATGGGCCAAGACGAGTCATCATTTTGTGTTTCCTCCTAGTATGAAGCTCAATCTATAAGGTAGGATAAGCATGCACTATATAGGCTCTCTTGAAAATGTGGGGTTGGTGCGTAATTCTCCACTATCCATCAGGACCAGTCCTGCCAAGTTTTTAGCAGGGACTTGTGCGCAAGTCCCACTAGCAGGCTATAGCGGCGTGCATAAGTTTATGCAGTACTAAAATCGCCCATACGCACTACTGAGGTTGCATGTGTCTCATTTTGAGAAGGATACGAGTTATGTCTGTGCTGCAAGATAGAATCACGTATGTGGATGTAACAATATTGGCCTGTATACATCAGTAGTTCAAAAAGTGAATGCTAACAAATGAGTTTTTGATAAGTCAAAATTGGTTGAAAAAATTTATGTAATTAATCAACTTTTTTAAAGAACGCGCATAAATATTAAGTGCGTGTTGTTCAGGTATGGTTTACAACAAACCAAAAACAGAACACGCACTACAACTATCCATACCAAAGGACGTATTTAACCGCCTTTATGACCGAATGAAAGATGATCTGCCGCCGTCATTTTATGCAGGCTCTAACGCAAAATTCACAGAGGAGAACATAATACAGTTCTTGATGATAATGTGTGCCGAGGGCACTAGTCATGAAGGGGCATCCAACCTGCTCCGGGACAAAATAGACTGCGCCAAGGTTCCCATCGGGGCATGCCTGCTGAAAAGAGTTGGAGGTTCTAGTTATAGCGGCGTGCATAAGTTTATGCAGTACTAAAATCGCCCATACACACTACTGAGATTGCATGTGTCTCATTTTTGGAGAAGGATGCGAGTTATGTCTGTGCTACAAGATAGAATCACGTATGCGAATGTAACAATATTGGCCTGTATGCATAGTAGTTATTTTAGGGTCGCGGGAGTGTGCGGCAACAACGAAAGTGTTTTGCTTTTTGAAGTTGCCTACTTGGTTGGGGCAGTATAATGTAAAAAGCAGGATATGTAGTTCAGACACACATCAAAAATCCATGCGCCAACTTACCGATTGGTATGATTATGTGGGCTGGCCATCTAGCATATCCGTCAGACCAGCCGTACGTCAGGTGATTTTTCGGTAGAAACTCTCGTTCCGCACCCTAGCGGTGATGGTCCTTGTGACACTGGCATTTACACTCGCACCACTTTTTCCCTTCAGATATACCGGGGTTGGTGCGTAATTCTCCACTATTCATCAGGACCAGTCCTGCCAAGTTTTTAGCAGGGACTTGTGCACAAGTCCCACTGGCAGGCTATCCCATCGCTGATGGGTAGTGCTATGGCGTACACCGCCTCCGGCGGGGCTCCATACGAGGGTATCGATATGCCTAGGCGGTTGGCCCACCGGAACCGGTTATATTCGAAAGTGTTTTGCTTTTTGAAGTTGGGCGCTCGGTTGGATACATCTGTAAAAAGCAGTCTTTTGTTTGGGGAAATATGCGCTACCTAGCCAAGTACAGTGTGCGAAATTAGGGGTTGGATCTCAAGGTACATAAAGGGGAAGTGCACAAGTCCCTTCGATCTAACCAAATGAGCAAATGTTTTGCTTTTTGAAGTTGAGTATGCGTATGGGCGATTTTAGTACTGCATAAACTTATGCACGTCACTATACATCATATCTTTCTCTCCTTTAATCCGCCGGTACTAGTTACATACCGGCGCATTGCATCAGGCTGGACACCAACTGCACCAGATACACTAGGTATGTTGACCTGATGGTTTGCTCTGCGCGCAGATAGTAGTACCGCTATGGCCGCCTGCATCGCCGGCCCAAGGTCCGTATATCTCTTGCTCAACTGATATGTAGTGTTGTCGGGTAGGTTTAAGCGTTTGAATCCCCGCTGCACAAACACATGTGGGTCCTGCTTTGGGTGCGGCCCCAACTTATTCATTATCTTTTCTACGACGGTCTTTGGTGTGCCGCAGCAGTCTGCGACCTCCCGCATTGTTATTGGTTTATTGTTGCGTCTAACCCACACATATATCGAGGTGGTCAGTACCGCCGGCACGGTACGGCCTCTCAGTATACCCGACTGTATAGCCTCCCTGTATACGTCCATTACACCATCTATATCAGAGATGTTAAGTGCGTTGCACCACTCTTCTGCCAACTCTCTGTCCTGTTTGATGAATCTCTCTTCTCGCATATCATACACAGATATACGGCATGGTAAAAGGATGCCTAGTCTGTATATACAGATACACCTGCATCATTTGAGAGGCTGGTCTGGGCTGCATTACCAAACTCTACTACAAGTGCTCCGGTCGAGTCTAGAACAAGTGGTCGTGGTGTTGTAATACGCACCTCTAGTACTGCACCGGCGCCATCTGATAACAGGAGCCCATTCGTATAACCATTAATTCTCTGGTGTATCAGTATATCACATGCTCCTGTAATGCTAGTGGTCACTACATTCCATGTGGTGCACCCAGGCGGTAATGTCCAACCGGTGGCTGTATATGTTAGACTGGCATAGTCAGGGGTTAGGGGTGATACCAACTCTATATGTCCATCCCCAAGTATGAGCTCGGATACTGCCAGACGGTCCATACCTGCGCCCAGTACATGCTTGAAGTTTGCCCTCACATCTATTGTGTTATCCCTCTGTATTGCAGAGACGGTGAGCAGCTCACCCTCAACTACATCTAGATACTCTACTACACGGTCATACAGACCCGTACCGTATAACAGTCCCATTGTAGTGGTGCCGGCCAGCAACAACAGTGTAGCAAGGAGGCCGCTGAGTGCAGGTAGTCTAGTGGTCATTATACTGTATGGTGTATAGCAGAGACGTTTTTGGGTTATTATATTCAGTAGATGGAAATGTGCGCATGGGGTGCGTCCAGATGTGATGAAATTACAT
>VXON01000196.1 GCA_009840065.1 Cenarchaeum sp. SB0662_bin_33
GTATTCTTGCGACGTTTTCTTAGCTGCGTCTAAGCGACATGATTTTGGTACAATAGACTCTCATGTGTTCCAGTTAAAAGTTGTAATATTTGTTTATATATTGAAATTGTCACTATAAAGTAATGGTTCGTGAATCTGTAGATGAGGATTGGTCAAACCTAGACATCAATGAAGTTATAGAGTTCTTCAGTAAAAAATTCAAGATGCAGGAAAGGGTGACTGCCCGGCAGGATGGTCAACTTGCACAAAACGATGATGTAATCGCGCAGCAGAAAGACATGATAGTACGGCTGAAGGGCCGGATAAAGCAGTTAGAAGGGCAGATACATGAATGAAATTCCGTGTGCGCAGAAGCAAGAGGTCCCAAAGATATAATGTGTGTGAATACAAGGGTTGCCCACACCAACCTAGTCAAAGAAGCAGGCCCGGCAACCTTGGTTCATGCAAATTTTACACAACACACAGATAGCGCATACTGTCCGTGATATCCACCACATCAGTCGGGGCGCACAAACCGTGCGCCAAAATCCCACAGTAAGCATCCGAGGTGGGCGGTGCCGGCTAGGCAGAACCTGCACCCCCCAAGGCAGCCAAGTGGGATTACAAATAAACACTAATAGTAATATATGCTGATGTGCCAGAGTAGTTTGGTGTTGAGCAGTAAGTTTGAAAAGCGCGTATCGGTGCGAAAGACATTAGAGCCAATGACCCGTTCTGTTGATCTTCAAGGACGGATAATAGACTGCAACGACAAGTATGCTCGCATGCTCGGATACGTGAAAGACGAGGTTGTTGGGATGTCCATATTTGAACACACCCCGGAAGAGAGTCATCCCAAGCTTCAAATGATATTTGACCAATGGAAAAATCATGAATCCGTCAACAATCGCAGATTCCCCCTGATTACTCGAAGTGGCAACATATTTGATGTTCTGATAACTGTGGGGGATGTGTTCGGTAATGATGGCATGGTGATTCGAAGTCGCACAACTTTACTGGACTATCAAGAGGTTCAGGATCTGCAAGAGTTGGTAAAACTTAGCAAGTATGAAAGCTTGTACGAATACTCACCCGATATGTACAGAACCGTAAACATTGATGGCATAATAATTCACTGTAACAACAAATATGCCGAAACAATGGGATATGAAAAATCCGAGATAATTGGACGTAACCTAGTAGAGCATACCGCAGATAGAAGCGTCTCGGATATTCTAATAAACATGGCCAGATGGCGTGCCAGCGCCATATGCGAAACTGGGGAGATCTGGATGAAGCCAAAAAATGGTAATGAGTTCCCCGCCACAGTTAGCCCCACAAATCTATTCGATGATAATGGTGCGCTGATAGGACGCAATGTGGTCATACAGGACATTACAAAGACGTTGGAGACTACCAAGATGTTGGAGGAGCGGCGTAAAATTGATCAGATGAAGGATGAGTTTCTCACGGGAATAACCCATGAATTAAAGACTCCCCTGACCCCCATTATTGGATTCTCACAGGCGCTGTCAAAACCTGGGATGTTGGGAGATCTCAATGAAAAGCAGTCCGATGCTGTAAATACAATACTGTCCAACGCAACCCATTTGAGGCAACTGGTTACGGATCTCTTAGACATACACAAGCTTGAACTAGGAAGAATGAAATTTAAAATGAGTGAATTTGAGATAAAAGAACTATTAGCCAGTGTAAAATCATCTGTGACCCATGCAATTAATGAAAAAAATATGAAATTAAAAATTACAGCTAATACTAACGGCAAGATTATTGGTGATCAGTTCCGCATAGAAGAGGTGATGACGAATATGCTGTACAATGCAATTGATTTTTCTCCCAGAAATACTGGTGTGATAGAGATAATTGTTGAAAAAGAGGCTGAAATGATTAAAATATCAATAAAAGATAATGGTTCTGGCATTCCCGATGATAAACAGGCAGAGTTATTTAACAAATTTTATCAGATTACCACATCAATAAACCGTAGGCATGGCGGCACCGGCCTAGGCCTCTCCATATGTAAAGGACTGGCTGAAGGTATGGGTGGAGCAGTGGGTGTCATTAGCAAGGAGGGCAAGGGCAGCACGTTTTACTTTACCATAAATCCCACAGGTGTAGAATCTTGAAGATACTAGCAGTGGATGACAATCCCGATATCGTAAAACTTGTAAAAGTAACAGTAGAGATGTTGGGTCATGACTTTGATTCTGCCGGTGGCGGTATCGAGGGTTTGGAGAAGATAGAACAGAATAAATACGATATAGTATTTTTAGACTTATCCATGCCCGACTTTACTGGAATGGATATTATTAAAGCACTGGAGACGAAGGACGCGGTAAGAAATCAACGGATTATAATCTTTACTGCATCATTTCTTGGGATGGGTGAATTAGAAGAAGAGTTGGTTAAAAAAGGTGTCCACTCAGTTCTCGCAAAACCTGCAGATATTGATAAAATCATAGAGAAGATTAGCGATATTGAGGTACAGTTGTGATGGTTTTTGTGTATAAAGATGCCCAGTGTGGTTTTCTGTAGGTGAACTGCCGGTCATACCATTCTGTCGAGCACGCTACGCATAATATGCCGTATTGTTTGATTAAACGTACAGTATATACCAAATGCTAAATTAAATTAAATATACTCGGTCAGCCAAGTGCAGCATTTGTTATTTTCGATTTTGAATGATAAATACAACATGACTAGGCATAATAAAATATTGTGGTCATTAATTATTATAATAATATGATAGGCGATGGCTGGCGCTTTGTGGACATATATATCATATATGATATGAAAGTGTGATGATAAATACAAACGACATATCTAAGGAGCCAATAAACATACTGTTTAATCCTGACACTGTGTCAAAAAAAAACGTATGGGGCATAGATCTGGCAGGGATTCTAAATTTGTTGTCTGTAATGCTGGAAAAAAATCCCAACAAGGATCTCCAGATAGCTGGAATAGCCGCCTTATCATCCTCACTGATATACAAGATGAAGGTGGATAGCATATTTGCCCTTCAGGCAGAGGCAATGGCAAAGAGGCCGCCCACCCAGCGCGTACATTTGGATATACAGACAGTGCCCATGCCATATAGGCACCAGTCCACATACGCAGTATCTGTAGATGACCTGCTAACACTACTACAGAATCTAGTCGTATCAATGGCAAATCCCAAGAGCCACCGGAGTGT
The DNA here is from genome assembly GCA_009840065.1 of Cenarchaeum sp. SB0662_bin_33. Classification (GTDB taxonomy): domain Archaea; phylum Thermoproteota; class Nitrososphaeria; order Nitrososphaerales; family Nitrosopumilaceae; genus VYCS01. The sequence continues at coordinate 3,197 of VXON01000196.1, forward strand.
GAGGGCAAGCACAGCCGATGAGCCGGTCTTTGATATGGAGAGTCACCTACTATCGCTGGAGAAGATAATTGGACGATATCAAGATCTCATACTATTAAAGATAAAAGATAATGGGTACGCCAGTCTGCACAATATTGTATCAGGACTAGGCTCGTTGGACTCTATCAGATGTTTCTTTGCGGCATTGTTTCTGGCTAGGGATCAGCAGGTAGAGTTAGAGCAAGATGGAGAAGATATTATTATAGTTAAAAAATCAGTCCCATAAAACATGAAAGAGATTGGAGTAGTATAAGAAATGGTGTACTTGGCCAGGTTGTGCCTATTCCTCCAAGCAAAAGATCACTTTTTATGGATGGATACCACACTAGGCTGACCAAGTACGAAATGGTAATGTGTATGGACAGTAGAAGTTATACGTAGTGATTCAAAAAAAGAATGGAACACAGTCTTAAAGATCGTATACCAATATGCAACTAGAAAACACAGATCTGCCATACGTGCAGCGCATAGTACTCTGCAAAAAGATCCGATATTTTCGGTGCCCGACGGTAGCGGAATTTCTTACCAGAAGGGATTAGTTTGGGCCGCCCTTCTGCGTGACAGTCAGTGTCCTGTCCAATATGATGTCGGGTGCAGTGCCGTTGCGAACGGGTCTTGGTATGTTACAATTTAATTTGATACGAATGTAAAATTATTTTGACATTGCCACGTTTAAACTAGTAGTATGTTAAAAACAAATGTAGCACAAAAAGAAGTCACAGAAACAGTATCAACATCCCGCATAACTACAACCAGGGGCAGTGAACGCCTTTTGAAGGGTGATGACTTTATGCCCGATTATGAAAGTGTTTTGCTTTTTGAATAGTCAATGATTACTATTCAATACCAAAAAATCGTTTAAAACACCCAGGATTGGTAATAGAAACCATTAATTTTTCATTTAGTGCACGCGTCATCGTTTTTACACACGATCAACTTCAAAAAGCAAAGCACTTTTGTTTCTACCGAAAAATCACCTGACGTACGGCTGGTCTGACGGATATGCTAGATGGCCAGCCCGCATAATTCGACAAACATGCATGCCAATCAGTAAGTTGGCGCATGGATTTTTGATGTGTGCCTGAACTACATATCCTACTTTTTACATTATGCTGCCAGACCAAGTAGGCAACTTCAAAAAGCAAAACACTTTCCATTTTTCCACTTTCTGTTATCGCCGTATCCCCTAAATACACCCTGACGGGGCCGGACATCAAATCCGGCCCGCGAGGATGTGCCACGACTCCCTGAGCTTGCGACAGGAGCATCTGCCGTACGGCAGGCTGTCAGGTTAGGCGCCACCATACGGTAGGCGCCACTCTTCCAACATGTGCAAAACCTTCAGACCAACAGCAGAAATAACGAAACCGGGATGGCCACATACTCGTTTTCCAGCGACAGTTTGTCTTTGGACAGGAGTATCGCATTCCTTTGTCCAGTATTCCTCTTAAAATTGATCAACCCGTCCAAATCTCTAGATGTGATGCGATTCTGGAACTTTACCTCTATCGGTACCTCGGTGCCGTCTCCATCGTTGTAGACAAAATCTACCTCCTTGTCCTTGCCATACCGCCAATAGTACAGAATATCAGAGTACTCGAAATTTTGTTTTTTGGAGCTGATACTGAACGCCAGCCGGATGAGGTGGTTCGCCACCACCCCCTCAACCAGGGTTCCTTGGTTTGTGTCATCATCAAGATAGCTGGTGGCGATATCAAAGGATGGTCGGTCGCCGCCAACCCATCCATTCAGCACGTGAAAGTAAAATGGGTCATGAAAGTGGATTTTCTTGTTCTTTTGGAACAGTCCACGCTTGGATTCGGTGCTATACTGGTAGAAGACGGAAAGGATGAACATGTTCTGTAGCGTGTCAACGTAGGAAGCGACGGTGTCCGAACTGCCGATGTCTGTATTTTTCTGAAGGGACTTCCAAGAAGACGTGTTTCCGACGGCCTTGATGATGCTACGGATTAGTCGTCTAAATGTGTTCTGGTTCTTGTTTAGGGACTGGAGGTCGCCCAAGATGGCATCAAGGTACGTTTTGAATGTGTTCTCTTTGACCAAACCGCTGCCCAGATACTCATTAATGACCCTTGGTGTCCCACCGGTCTACAGGTAGTACATTAGGTACCGGTTTAGCTTGGGGATATGTGGCCTGAGATACTCAATGCCCAAGTCCAAGTTCAGATCCAGTATACTTTTGAAGTGCATGTGCCGCATACCGGACACAGTAAGATCATATCTTTCCAAGAGGTCTTTGATATCCCCGCCTATTGCAGCCACAAACTCGGAAAACTTCATTGGAAGCATTATCTTGTCCAGTGTGTCGTTTGAGGAGCCGCGCCTGCCGGGTAGCCTTTCGGAGGACATCTTGATATCTATCGTGTTTGAGCCGGTGGCGACCACTGTACAGTTTTCCAACCTGCCCTGATCCCATAGCCTTTTGATCCCGCGCTGCCAGTCCTTGACCGCTGACACTTCGTCCAGAAAGATGTAGCAGCGTCTACCTTTTCGCAGTCTCTCTGTGTTGTCTAGATATGTTTTGATTACGTTTACCAGATCCCTAGGGGAAGTATCCACATCAAACGCATAGTACATTATGTTGTGCGGAGAGATGCCCTCGTCCAGTTTTTGTTTGATTTGAATCTTGACTAAGGTGGTCTTTCCTACCTGTCGTGGCCCCCTTAACGAATACACCAAGTCCTTGGAAAAGTTAAAGGTCTGGGCAATGCGCGGCTTCCAGTTAACCACCGAGCCATCCAAGTCCACAATTTTCATATCGCGCCCAATCAAGCTTGGATCTCTCCACCAAGGGTTGTCTTCGACCAGATCGGTAAAGATAGACATGTTCATCTTGACTGGTCACTCCTTTATATAGTTTGATCATGGTTGGTGGTCACTCCTTTATATAGTTTGATCATGGTTGGTGGTCATGCCTTTATATAGTCTGATGGTTGGCCTATTCCATTAATGGCGCGTGTCACGGTTCCCCCTACAAAGTTGGGGGATGGCCTAAATTCGGGTGCCAAGATGAGCCTATAGAAGTGGTTTTATTTACCAAGTCCTGCGGTTATATTGTATTGGACGAAATACAGTCCAAGTATGGCAATAATTGAAAGTGTTTTGCTTTTTGAATAGTCAATGATTGCTATTTAATACCAAAAAATCGTTTAAAACGCCCATCATTATTAATAAAAACCATTAATTTAACGTGTCATCGTTTTTACGCACGATCAACTTCAAAAAGCAAAACACTCTCCAATAATTGCGGCTTGTTGCATCGGCGTAAGTCACCATTTCCCGCAGTACGATACGGACATTCGCATTTGTAGTCAGTCGATACTCTATGCCGCATTCTACGGTATGCTGAATTTGATCACCTTTTTGGTGTATGTAGAACCCTCTTTCCCTTATGGAGTTTTCTTTTTACACATACAGTCTAAACGTTTTTACGATCTTTGATTCAACTTTGTAGGAGGATTCCATCTAGGCATGACCTATTAGTTAGTAATTGTGGCGATTTGGTCGTTAAATGGGGGTTTCTGCATAACCACTACTAATGTATACTTGAGATACATGACACTACCCATCAGTGATGGGATAGCCTGCCAGTGGGACTTGCGCATAAGTCTCTGCTAAAAACTTGGCACAGATGGATAGTGGAGAATTACGCACCAACCCCCGGCAAACCAATAAAGATAAATTACAGTAGTAATACTATAAAACTAGCACAATGATGGTGTGTACGCTTTAAATGAACGAAACTAGTTCTTTTATGTGGGGAACGATGTGGTAGAACTGTGGGTAGAGATAGTAGGTCTTGCTACCTTGATTGGGTTATCTTCCTTCTTTAGTGGTCTGGAGGTGGCACTGGTGGGAACTCGTGATGCCAAGGTCAACCAGCTGCGACAACAAAAGGTACGTGGTGCCGAATCACTGTACAGACTAAAGTCCAACCCGGGCTGGATGATGTCCAGCGTAAATCTGGGAAATAACTTGGCCAATGTGGGCTCATCGGCACTGGCTACGAGCGTTGCATTGCGCCTATTTGGAAATGATGGTCTAGCCATAGCCATCGGCGTAATGACACTTCTCATACTGATATTTGGTGAGATCACGCCAAAGACCTACTGTAACGCTAACGCTACCAAGGTGGCATTAAGATTTGCCGGAGTCCTGCTGGTCTTTAGTTATGCGTTTTGGCCCATTGTAAAGATGTTTGAGTTTATTACCCGATTTATGGTTAGACTGACCGGAAGCAGTTATAGGGCGCCGCCTATAACCGAGGATGATATTCGGGGCATTGTTGAGCAGGGACTCAAGGACAAGGCACTGGAGAAGGAGGAGACTGAGCTGGTTCATGGCGCACTGCTCTTTGATGACATTACAATACAGGGTATTATGACTCCCAGAACAAAGCTGTTTTCGCTCTCCAACAGAACACTACTGATAGACGCCCTGCCGGAAATTAATCATGCAACACACTCTCGAATTCCCATATATGATAAAAACCCGGATGACATAGTTGGCTTTGTACATGTGAAGGATATTCTGGTTGCAGTGGAGGAGAACTATAAGGTCAAGACGCTAGGCGAGATGGCACGAAAACCCGTCTTTGTATCACAAGACAAGAAGGTAAGCTCGCTGCTAAAAGAGATGAAGACTCACAAGATACACATAGCAATTGTAATAGACGAGCACGGGGGAGTGGATGGCATAGTCACGCTAGAGGACCTAATAGAGACCATAGTGGGAGATATAGAGGATGAGACCGATACGGACTCGGCAGAGACATACGAGATAATTGACAAGTACACAATCTTGGGTAGTGGAGATATACGGGTATCTAGGATAAATGGTCTGATGAATGTCTCCATTCCCGAAGATGCCAGCCATGTGACATTGAATGGTGTTCTTCATAAAAAATTAAACAACATACCAAAAGTAGGCGACAGCATCAAGGTGGATGGTGTGACCATAAATGTAGAGGATGTTACAAACAACAAGGCTGTGAAGGTGCGTATAGTCAAAGATCAGGTTGATGAAAAATGACTTTCAAGGGCAGCCTTTCGCTGCTCCATGTGAAAGAGTGACTCGGTGTGGTGTACGGCCTCCTCATACGGTTTTTGTAGCATCATTGCCTGTAGAAGCATGTGATTTTCAGGGATTACTATCCCGGTCTGATCATCCGAGTATACCATCTGTACCATATCGCCTCTGGATGCGGACATCTCTGTGTGTATGTGGACCATGTTTGTGTCTGTAAAATTATACTTCATAGTATCGGCAAAGTCCCTTACCTGTTTTGTATCTGTGGCCCCAAACAGTACCGCCACACCCCTCTCGGCTGCAAACAGTCTGTGAATGTCATCCGCGGGGGGCGCCTCCGCTTGGAAACGTATATCCATTATGTGTAGATGCATCTGCCTAGTGGGCACTTTTACAGACCGCACGTATATGGGTATGTCATCGCCCAGATATGCCCTAGCATCATCGGCATGATGGGGGTTTGGCGTAAACTGTATCGTATCTGGAAGCGACTTTGATGTCTGCTCAATGTCCGCCCAGCGGCGTATCAACGTTATGTCTAACCGTTTTATGGAATCCCCATATCTCTCCCGGAGCGGTTCAATTATGCGTCCAAGCCCGGTAACATTACAGCTACCCTGTACCGCGTCACGCCGTCCTAGCGCATCACCATAGTTGACCCTAGAGTTAAATATAAAATTCGATACTGCATCCGAACCAAACACCGACTCCCCTCCCTGATATATGACCGATACATCATGCCTCTCATAGAGTTCTTTGTTGCGTAGACCATGGCCCCCTGGTGAGGCATCTATTACTATATCTGCCGCATCCAAAGCAGATTTTATATCTCCTGTCGCCCTGCCATTAAATTTTGGAATTCTCTCATGCGGTACATATACATCCAATCCCAGAGATATTGCCCTGTCAACCCCCGCGTCTGGCGAGTACTTGCCCACACCCACCACATCCACCTGTGGGTCATCCTGTAGGAAAGAGGCTATTCTGCTCCCAATGGAACCGTATCCATTGACAAATGCCTTTACCATCACATTCTCTGTACAGACTTGTACATTTAAGTCAAAGGTTGTGGCGGTTCTCTTGCAAGAATGGGCCGGCCTAGCACATTGTTATCTTTGGGCAAAATCTGGACAATTCAAAAACCCCTTTTGTCTTTTCAGGAGGGACCCTCTAATATATAATACCATTATGCCCAACTAGAGAAGGTGGCCTCCGTCGTATAGTGGCTAGTATAGGGGACTGTGGATCCCCGGACAGGGGTTCGATTCCCCTCGGAGGCCCATATACTCCTAAAACAGACCGTACTTTGAGGACTCCATCTCCTCTTTTATGGCAAGCTTGAAGCGGGGTACTTGGTTCTTTATGCGTGACTCTAACCAGTCTAGAAACTTTTTGTCGTCCCCCTTGCCCTTTAGCGTGTCAAATGCAGGACCCATTTGATCTTTTAGTTTCAATATCAGAGATCTGTCCACACTGGCCACAAAAAAGTGCCAGCCAAGGGCAAACTGTGAATCGGTCACAACAAACCTGTCATAGTCATGTACCATCTCTTCAAGCAGTGTCAGCTGGTGTATCAGGGCACGACTGACCTTGTCATAATCTACGGCCGATACATTGATGTTTAGCCTGCCCTCCATCTTATGTAACATAATTGCAATCACTAAAAGATAAACCTACGGGTTATGGTGCCCAAAGTCAATTCCAAAAAAATTTCTCATTATTGCAGTGTACGTGCTCACCACCTCGGGTATGCCATCCTCGCAGGTAACACCTAATGAGCGTGCCGAGTACCATATGGTGAGTGCCTGTAGTATTGTTAAAAATCGATCATTTTGAATGTTTTCAGGTTGAAGTGCCTTTGTGTAGCGCTCGGCGTACTCCCAGGCAGTGGCATAACTGATGCATGATACGCCAAAGACGGCCCGTATCTGGGACTGCATGTCTGGCGCACTTTGAAGCGGGGTCACATTAAGTATAAATGGAAACTGGACAGAGTCCGGAAGACAGCCCGGAAGCGGGCCCCACACGGTAATTATGCGAACATTGTCATTTAGCCGTGAGAACCGCTCCGGCATTACATGAGTTACCCTTGGGTCGGCAAACCAGAACAGGATTACGTCCGATGACGGAATATCACACTGCCGTATATCCCCTAGGCGAACATCCGCATCATCACCTAGTGTACGGCGAGCCTCCCGCACACGAGATTCGCTTATATCCACACCGCACACTTTGGCACCATACTGTCTTGCTATATCCAGTGCATAGCCGGAACCACATCCGAGGTGGCAGAAGGTCTCGTTGGACCTTAGTCTGGCAAAATCCAACATGCGATGTACGGTTTTATCTGGAAGTGATACATCATCCCCACTCATTATCTTTTTTGGTAGTGTGTCTATGTACTGTTCAACATTCACTCTCTTATGGCCTCCAGCTTGGAGACTGCCTGCCACAGTTGCGTTCTGACATATGATGGCACATTGGGGTCCTGGGTTATGTCATCCAACTGGCTTATGGCATTTGCGGCACGCACAGACATCGAGTACTCTGTAGTGTTCAGCTCGGCCAACAGATCAGTCAATGACTTTTTTACGGTCTTGGGTGTGGATGGATTCTTTGCTATTTGATCTAAAGTCTCTATACCTTCCTGCATGGAGACACGGTTCCACTCGGACAGCCTATGACACCTCCACGTAGATGTTGCCGTCTTCCTCTGATGTTGCATATGATGTCAGTCCGGGTATGGTAGCTGGGAATTTTGCCAGCTTACCTGTAGTACAGTCAAACTCGGCACCATGCCAGCCACAAACAAGATTACAGCCATCAAGCCTTCCTTCGGCGAGACTAGCGCCCGCATGAGTGCAGGTGTCATCCACCGCATAATATACACCACCAATGTTGGTCACGGCAATGTCCCGGCCATCAAGAGTCAATTTATGCGTGGTTCCCTCTGGAAAGTCAGATGCCGGACCTGCAATTATCTTGCCCATGCTATTATTCATATGGGCATTCTTAATAATCATTTAGGTGGAAAAACATACAATAGGTCAAAATTTATCTGATATTGGATGAATTTGGTATCAGGCAAAAATCACCAAATGAGGAGTCATTCTGGACAACAAAAATAATTTAAAAGTGGTCTGAGACCAATATCTGGAATGCCCAACCCGCTACACATTACTTGTGCGCAAATACTGCCTGCCTTGCAGACTCTTTGCGTGCATAACCAAATCGCACAAACTGTATCATTGTATAGTCGGGCAGAGAGGCAAAGTACGGCTCGACCATGCATGTAAATACCCTCAGGCTGTCCTGATCAAACTTCTCATCAACAAATGGTGGCTGGGGCACTAAGAGCCGCACCTGCATGGCGCCGGATACTGGAACCCAGTGTATGCGGGGCAGGTCACTGTGGGGTATACCGGACTGCATGGTTATGTGACGGCTGGCAGCATCTACATGTGCCGTACCAAGACCCATCAACAAGACCATATCACCATCTGACACATCAGAAGCATTCAGCATTATGCCGCTGGTTGGATCTAGTCTCCGTTTGGCATCATCGGAGCCGGGCAGGTCGGGCAGTTGAGCTGGCCCCGCAGTACCGGTGATGGAGAATGTCATATAATCCTGAACCATGTGTAGCCGGACAGAGACCGCATCTATCATGCTGCGGTTGTAGGACTCTAGAGTCTCAAATGGTGCTATGGTATCGGACTTTGTAAATCCCAGTGACAGTATGAATTTACGTATGGCCTGAGGCGTAATTCCCCGGCGTCTAAGACCTGCCAATGTGGGCAGACGGGGATCATCATAGCTGGAGATGTGGCCCCGCTCCAAAAGCGGCTTTATCAGTCTCTTGGAGACGGGCATGTCTTTGAGAGCGAGTCTGGAAAAGACCATCACTCTGGACTTGCGCAATCCCAATGACTCCTGTATGGAGTTGTACAATACATTACGCATCTCATACTCCTTGGAGCGCAGGGCGTGTGTGATGCCATCAACACTGTCCTCTATGGCTATGGCCAGGTCATAGCTGGGCCATGTTCTATACCTTGTATCCAATAGTGGATGCTTGTCATGTATTATACGAAAGAGTACCGGGTCCCGCATGGTGGTGTTGTCCGAAGTCATATCCCCCCGATACCTGAGTACTGCCTTACCTGGCTTGTATTTGGTCTGCATCCTTACCCAACGGGTATGGTTCTCCTCCGGAGTTAGGCGGCTACAGGGGCAGTATACTTTGTCCTGGCGGTTTTTGGAGGACTCTTCACGACTGCATTCGCAGACATACGCCATGCCCTTGTGTATCAGTTCGGCAGCCTTGTTGTGTAGCAGTTCCATGTCATCGGAGGTGTTCTTTACACTGGAGAATGAGACTCCCAGCCATTCAAGACCGACCTTTAGTGCTGCATAAAACTCCAATCGTTCCGCGGCGGGGTTGGTGTCATCCATGCGGAGTACGAGCTTGCCGCCGTACATCTTTGCATACTCGTCATTTATTATGGCCGCTTTGGCATGCCCTATGTGGGGATATCCGTTTGGCTCTGGCGGAAAGCGCAGTACTACGTTGCCATGGGTGGCATCGGGGAGTGGTGGTAGTGACTGTCTTTTAGACTGCGTCTTACGGATGGGCCTGAACTCTGCTAGCTCTGATGAATCCATCTCATTTACCTGCTGTACTATATGCTGCACGGTATACATGATCTCCGCGGCCCTTCCCCGCAGGTCCGGCCTTGATCCCAGTAATTTGGCCAAGACTATCCTTGCGGTGGTGGACCCATGTACTGCGGCACTACCCATGGCTATCCGGCGAATATCCGCCTCTAAATCTCCCACTAAAGACACCTCTTTACTACAAAATCCAACAATGATAGGAGATTGCTTTGGTGCTTCCCATCATATGTGTCAAGGGATAGACGCGCCTCTTCTGCGTAGGAGGCAGCCCTGCTCCGGACAGCATCCTCTATGCCTAGACGCTGAATTATAGCAACGACATTGCGAGTCTGCTGCATGGTTGCCTGTCTGTCTCCAAATACGCTCAGTATGGCATCGCGATCTCTTGGGTCTGCAGACTCCAGCGCCATCAGTATGGGGAGTGACTTTTTGCCCTCCCGAATATCATTTCCCACAGGTTTCTTTGTAATGGCCGTATCGCCGGCTATGCCTATCAGGTCATCGGTTATCTGAAATGCTATGCCCAGGTTCCTGCCAAATGTAGCAGCATTGTCTACATCTGTGGATTTGGCCTGGGCGCATATGGCGCCCATGGCACATGACGCCTCAAAGAGGGCGGAGGTCTTTTTGCGAATCATGAGCAGATATTCTGAGGGTGGAGGTATCTCATCACTGCTGCCCATGGAGATGTCCAGCCATTGACCCTCACAGATGTCAACACATGCGTCCGCTAAATACCTGATCAGGCTGGAGTGTACGGTATCGGGTAGATTGGATTTGACAAGCGTCTGGTATGCCTTAGAGAATAGTGTATCACCTGCAAGTATGGCTAGTGATGGGCCGTATCTCTTGTGCGTGGAATCCACACCATGACGGGTATCGTCATTGTCCATTATATCGTCATGAACCAGAGAAAAGTTGTGTATCATCTCTACGGCACCTGCAACCACCACCGCCTGCGCAGCATTACCGTCCATCATCTGACATGTCTGCATAAGCATGTAGGGTCGAAGCCTCTTTCCACCGTGTATTATCAGATATGATGCGGCATCATACAGTGTGGCAGGTGTTCCCGTCAGTGATTGGCGCAGATACCTAGTTATGTGGTTGACTTCATAGTCCGGAGGCCTCATCAGACCAGCCTCCATTGCTCATCGGACATGTGATGACCTGCCATGCGCAACAGTGTAGAGGCAGTAGTGGGACTCTGCCATACTGATATGTCGTACTGACCGGGTATGGTGTGACGTGGCAGTAGCGCTAGGGCCAAAAGCATCCAGGGACAGTACTCTTGGGGTTTTGAGGTGTCAATCTGGGACGGCAGTACGAACTGCGTCTTGCTAATCTCCGAAGGGGCAGGGTTTGGTGTATCGTGTATGGTGCCTATCAGTGTACCACATATCTCGTTTTCAGAGCCCCGTTCCCCATCAGAGACATGATACTCAAATTTGAATATATAGTCCAGCGAGCAATGTACTCCCAACTCTTCGGGTATGCGGCGCTGGGCTGATGACACAAATGTGTCTCCCGCGTATGGGTGACTCGCCACGGTACCATCCCATTTGTTGGGCCACAGCATCTTTGTAGGGGAGCGTCGTGTTAGTAGCAATCTGCCCATTTCATCAAACAACAATGCCGTAAATGCCCTGTGTAGCCTACCGTTCCCCGTATGACATGCCACCTTTTCGGCAAATCCCAAGGGGGTGTCGTTGCCATCCACCAGTATCAGCTTGCTCATTTTATTATCACTTCCAATCCAATGCCCTTACCCCACACAGATATGATTCGGCATGTCTTCTCAATTTTGGTAGGGGCATAAAGTGAATATAATGGCGCCATGTATAAAGCATTTAGGTGGATGCGCCTGTCCGGGTGATCCGAGCCACAAAAGAGTCGTATCCCGCATCTGAGAGTGCCATTAGCGTACTGTGCGCGTTGGTATCATCGGTTATGGCCACTATACAGCCCCCTCCACCGGAACCTGTTATCTTTGAGCCGTATGAGTGGCGGTCCGCTATGCGGATCATCTGACGCAGTGTGTTGTTTGAGATGCCTATCTTCTCTAGGAGTAGTTGGTTGCTAGCTGCTAGATACCCAAGTTTTGGTATGTCGTTTATGCTGTCCATAGCCAAACTGGTCAGGCTGTCGGCCTTTTTGGAGAGTATGGTGAACTTTTTTGGATATTTTTTATATACGTGGCGAACCCGGGCCACCATCTCGCCGGTGTTGTGGTTTACGCCCGAGTTTGCGACTATGAGTTTTAAATCACTGGGTATTGGTGTGTCAAGCTGTCTGGGCGGGGTACCAATTGCATACTCTATCAGCCCACCATGCGTGCATACCGCACAGTCGGCTCCGGATGAGCTAGGCTGTATGGTCCTCTCGGCCTCTATTGATACGTCTAGTATGCTACGGTTCATGCCTGATAGCGGCAGTACGGCACCCGCTGTTGCTACGCAGCAGGCAGATGATGAACCGAGTCCGGCGCCGGATGGAAGACTTGAGCGTATGTTTATCTCCACATCGGCCATGCCTAGTGACTGCGCTATATAGTAGAATGGCCTAGTCCGTTTGTCCACTACCATATGTGGCGTGCTTGGGCGTATACTGGCCGAGAGCATGTTGGACTTTATCGATATTGTATTGTTTCTGCGTCTCTGTGCAGTCACCTCTACCCTCTTGTCTATGGCGCAGAGGATGGCTCTGGAGTTGTACACAACAAAATGTTCTCCAAATAAGATTATCTTGCCAGGTGCGGAACATACCTGCCTCATCATCACATATGACGTATATACACGGGTTTATATCACATTCATGTGTGGCCACACCCACTACATCTTTGTACTCTGTACCATCCTCTTTGACAGCTCGGATATGGCATCCAGCAACTTTTTACGAAGCTCCGCATCCACAGTTGAGCCCAGCTGTCTTGTCAGCTCAAGCATCTGCTGCTCCACGCTTTTGGGACTCTCCTGTACAATCTTGTCTTCCGTTTTGGGCTCTGTTCCACATGACACACATAAGGCCCGGCCTGATTTTAGGACACGCACCCCCGAGCAGTACGGGCATGGCTCTGCGAGCAGTGTGGCTCCGTGCAGCAGCATGTCTGCAGCCCTTTTGAGGTTATTCTGACTCATCTGTTGACTACAACATCTAGGTTTATCTAAACGTTCCACTAGTGCAGCGTACAGTATGCAGTCTTTATCTGCGGAAATACTGCCGATATGTCATCCTTGTATGGAATAACCACTATTAGCGGCTCATCTCTTCGGCCCTGCTGTATCTTTATGGTTGTAGAGTCCTCGCCGGGACAGACATCCACAAACCATCGCATTGTCATCCCCTTTCCATACACTATGCGGTGGGCCCGTACGCTCTCCACCACAGAATCGCCCAAGGACAGGCAGAACCGCCGCGTCCTGTCGATGTGAACCTGCGCCTTAGAGTCACACCTGCTCCGAAACAACTCGAACGAGTTCATGTGTATGCAGATTAGAAATCACGATATAAATATCAGATTTAATCAATTGATGGGTCATGGTTAATAAATGCGATAATCAGACCATTCCTCAATGAGACTGCTGGAGTTTCAAGCAAAGGAGTTGTTTGCAGAGTACGGCATACACACGCCACAGGGCCGGGCATCCACTGATGTGGATATGGCGCGAGAGGATGCAGAGTCTCTAGGTTATCCGTTTGTGATAAAGTTTCAGGCTCCCGTGGGAGGGAGGGGAAAAGCTGGCGGCATACAGCTGTGCTCCAACAGGGAGGAATTTGAGATCAAGTACCCTCAGATACTCGAGATGGTCATAAAGGGGGAACGTGCCCGCGCAATACTACTGGAGAAGGCCGCGGACATCAAAAAGGAGTTGTATCTGTCCCTTTTTCTGAACCGTTCAAAGCGCTGCTATACGGTAATTGCATCCGCCGAGGGCGGTGTGGAGATAGAATCCGTAAAGGATCAGATCATACGCGAGGTGGGCATGGGACACATTACGGATGATGTTGGCCTTGAGGTGGCCAGAGAGATGGGACTGGAGGAGAATATAACAAATCAGTTTATAGATATACTCTCTAGGCTGTCCCAGTTGGCAGTTGAGAAGGAGGTGGAGCTGGCCGAGATAAACCCGCTGGCCATACTCGATGATGGGAGCCTAGTCGCCTTGGATGGAAAGGTGATAACTGACGACAACTCCAACTTTAGGCATCCGGAATTACAAAAGTACCATGAAGCATCAGAGGTTGAGGAGAGGGCAGAGAAGAGTGGGTTCTCACTGGTGACGATGGATGGCAATATAGCAGTAATAGGTAACGGGGCCGGACTTGTAATGTCGACACTAGACATGCTTTCAGATAGTGGGGGAAGGGCAGCATGCTTTCTAGATGTGGGCGGGGGCGCCACAACAGAGTCTGTATATGAAGCGCTCACACTGATCAGTAAGATTGATGGAATAACGGGAATATTGGTCAACCTGTATGGTGGAATAGTAAAGACCACCACGGTGGCATCTGCCTTTCTTTTGGCATATGAGAATAGACTGATAGATATTCCCGTCTTTGCCCGGCTGAAGGGGACAGAGTCCGACAAGGCACGGGTCATGCTTGCCGACTCTAGGACCGAGCTATTTGATAGTGTGGAGGATGCCATACAGTCTGCGGTAACGGAGGCAAGGACACAATGAAGATATTTGACATACTGAGAGGCGCTAGGGGCGATGTGGATTATGGCAAGAAGGGAGTAATCGTGCAGGGCATTACAGGGGCGTACGGCTCACTGCATACGAGAAATATGATATCATACGGCACAAACATAGTGGCCGGAGTCACCCCGGGCAAGGGGGGCCAGAGGTTTGATGGTATACCCATATACAACACCGTACAGGAGGCCGCGGATGCGACAGGCGCTAATATATCAATAGTGTTTGTGCCTGCGAGGTTCTTCAAGGATGCCGCCATCGAAGCCCTAAACGCGGGCATAAAACTTCTAATAGCAATACCCGAACATGTTCCCGTTCGGGATACTATGGAGGTTGTGCAGCTGGCCAAGGAGAAGGAGGCCATTGTAATTGGCCCCAACACACCAGGCGTAATGATACCCGATGTTATCAAGATAGGCATAATGCCCCATACGCCATTCAGGGCGGGAGATGTAGCGGTAATATCAAAGAGTGGTACGTTGCTATACGAGATATCTGATGCCATCAGCGCCGCAAACTTTGGACAGTGCATAACCATAGGCATTGGCGGGGATCCCATAAACGGAACCAGACTAATAGATGCGTTTGACATGGTCAAAGATCTCCCAAGTCTGGAGGGGCTAGTAATAGTGGGTGAGATAGGCGGAGACTCTGAGGAGATACTTGCGCAGCATATTATGGAGCTGAACTTTACAAAACCCACCGTTGCATATATAGCTGGAAGGGCAGCGCCCAAGGGGAAGAGGATGGGCCATGCGGGCGCGATAGTCATGGGAACTTATGGCTCGGCAGAGTCAAAGGTTAGCATGTTCAACAAGGCAAACATACCGGTGGCAAAACGTCCCACCGAGGTGCCCGTCCTGCTAGCTGGCAAAATGAAAGAGTCCGTTTAAAATATTAGTAGGCATAATACCACTAGATGCATAATGCCAGTTACCGATCCGGAAAAGAAACGTATAGCCACTCAGGCCCTGCTGAGCATGCGGATATGCTTCAACTGTGGCTGCCGCAACGACATGCTGGCCACACGGTGCCGCAAATGCAGAAACCCACACCTACGTTTAAAGAACCGTAATCTGGGAGCCAAGAAATAATCGATTTAGAAACAATTAAGTTAATTATTCTTTGAATTATATACGGACCGGTCGTCTAGTCTGGTTTGGATGACGCACTCACACTGCGTAAGGAGCAATCCCGCAAAGGTCGTGGGTTCGAATCCCATCCGGTCCATTATTTTAGAGTACTCAATAGGTTCCACGCATATTATATACATGAAGCTACAGAGGGATGACATGGTGCGGGCTGGAGATGATACGCCGCTTGAGCTGTTCTCGCAGGGCATACGTTCTGAATGGACGCGCGACAAGTATACACGAACGCTCCGACAGGTCACATGCGAATTCTTTGAGGAGTGGCTTACGGGGACCTTTGAGGAGCGTGTCGTACAGCTGGTGCGATGCGGCCGGGACACGCCTGACTGGACGCGTGATCTATTGATTAGTCTGTCTAGAAAACTGCGGGAGCGCACAGAACTTGACGTAAATGATAAGGATTATCTGAATCCCGCATCCTTTGCCAACTACTTCAAGCCCATAAAGAAACTGTTTGACATGAATGACATACACATATCATGGAAGCGGATATACGCCACATATCCTGAACTGGACAACATGCCCGAGTCGATGGGCTGGAGCCGGGACGAGATATCCAGGATGCTTTTGCATGCCGGCAACACGCAGGATCGCGCCATCGTACTGGTGTTGGCCAGCTCGGGTATGCGCGCAGGCGCCCTGCATCCGCTTAATTGGGGAGACATAGAGCCCGTATACAGTACGGATGGAAAACTAACAATGGACCCCGGGGAGGGGGATCTGGCCTGCGCAGCGATACACGTGTACAGGGGGTCATCGGAGAGCTATAGCGGCGTGCATAAGTTTATGCAGTACTAAAATCGCCCATACACATTACTGAGATTGTATGTGTCTCATTTTTGGAGAAGTACACGAGTTATGTCTGTGCTACAAGATAGAATCACGTATGCGGATGTAACAATATTGGCCTGTATGCATAGTAGTTATTTTACGGTCGTGGGAGTGTGCGGCAACAACTACTTTTTCTTATACTTGCAGCGTTTTTTG
>VXON01000027.1 GCA_009840065.1 Cenarchaeum sp. SB0662_bin_33
CTTTGGTACCGCCCATCCGGCCGCAGTCTACGCCGACTATGGATATGCCTGCCAAGGTACCGCCCAACACGTTTTTGTTTTACACCACCTCGTATTGCAATCCATTACCAAAAATGCAAATGCAATGTTTATCTACCATTTCGTGGCAAGCCACCGCCGTCTGCGTAAATCTGATTTCATGCATAGGTAAAATCTAACGTATCCGCATCAGAGGGGGTTGAGTATGTACTAGAATTATGGTTAAAATGTAATTTTAGAGGTTGATACTTGATTGTCAGGTCGTGCCTGTTTTTCCAAGTGAAAAGCCACCCCTTATGCGCAGATGTTGCACTTTGTTGACCAACTACAAAATTTATTTTTTATACATGAGATAGTGATTTAAAATCATGTACGACAAGGGGCTTTTGATAGGGCGTTTTCAACCATTTCATAATGGACACATGCACGCTATTGTATGTGTTCTAGGCCAGGTCAGTCACCTCTTATTGGGAATTGGTAGTTCCAATCGTTCCATAGAAAAGGAGAATCCCTTTACTGCGCAAGAACGTGAACTGATGATACAAAAATCACTAAACCGGCAGCAGCAAGAGAGTATTACCATGCATCCCATACCAGACGTGCAGAACCACATAAAATGGATCTCCCAGATAGAGCAGGCTCTGCCCCGATTTGATGTTATATTTACGAATGATAGTCTAACCCATAAATTGTATATGCAGAGGGGTGTACCCGTTCGCAACATACCGTTTCTGGACAGGGAGCATCTCTCAGGTACAAACATACGGCGTCGCATATCTACCGGCCAGGTGTGGCATCATCTTGTGCCTGCAGGTACGGCTACGGTTGTGGAACCTATACAGGACAGATTAAGGCTCTAAAAATACGACTGATGAGAGAGTGTTTTTTGAGTTATGAGCTTGGTCATCTCAATATGTTATTCATACTTAAAAAACAGTCTTTTGTTTGGGAAAATAGGTATGCCCTGACAAGTACAAAAAATCCTTTCATACTTACAGAGGAGCCGCTCATAACAGATTATAAATAACGCTAAAACCAACTTTTGCTGACTTGGAATATCTAGTGATGTTGCCTGGCCCTACCAATGTGCCAGAGAGAGTGGCGCGGGCCATGTATGTGCCCATGATCAATCACCGAAGCGCCGACTTTGTAAAACTGTATGAGCCCTGCATAGAAAAGACAAAACAGGTCTTCAAGACTGAAGGGGATGCGGTCTGTCTATCCTCATCGGGTACGGGTGCGGTTGAGGCAAGTGTTGTAAATCTAATCAAGAAGGGAGACAAGGTCATTATTCCAGTAAATGGAGAGTTCAGTAATCGCCTATCACAGATGATAGAGTGGGCCGGGGGCAAGGCTATTCGCGTCGAGACCAAGCCCGGCATTAATGCCACGCTGGATCAGGTTCGCGAGGCCTTTGATAATAACTCTGATGCCAAGGCATTCTACTGTGTGTGGAATGAGACCTCAACGGGCACTATGATAAAGTATCTAGATAAGATAAAGGACCTGACCGCACGCAACGATGCATTTTATGTCGTGGATGGTGTCTCCATTGTAGGGGGTGAAGAGTTGGAGATGGACAAGTGGGGCATTGATATGGCGATGACCGGCGCGCAGAAAGCATTTGCTGCCCCCCCAGGCATATCACCCATCTGTGTAAACAAACGAACAAAAAAGTACATGATGGACAACCCGCCCAGTACCATGTACTTTAATCTACCCCGCTACTTTAAATATTATGAAGAGTCCAAACATACGCCATTCACGCCCGCCCTACCCCTATTATACGCGTATAATGAGGCCATGGACATAATACTTGAGGAAGGTCTTGACAACCGGATACGGCGACACAGAACCTGCTCTGAGGCCCTATACGCTGGATTGAGCGCCATTGGCCTTACGCCATTTGCCGAGGAGGACTCACGCTCCACTGTGGTTGTCGCGTTGAACTATTTGCAGAATTTAGAGGATGCAACATTCCGAAATACACTGGCCGAAGAGTTTCGTGTACTAGTGGCCGGTGGTTTTGGTAATCTAAAGGGCAAGGTGTTCCGTGTCGGATGTATGGGAGAGGTACATAAGTATCACGTCATGAGAACCATATCGGCCATATCATCGACATTGGCCATGATGGGTTACGATACTAATCCCGAATCCGGGCTAAAGGCAGCTGGTCAGAGACTAGCAGCATTATGATACAGCCAAGGTTGATTCAAGCCGTAAAACATCAGTAATATCCATGGGAGGCATAGACATACTATTAGAGGACCACCGTCAGATAAGACGGCTGGGCCTCATAATACTACAATGTCATAAACATCTGAGGGCCGGTCTTGACATACCCATAGCTGACATGCAGTTAATTGTAGATATTATGGATGATTTTCTGGATTCGATACATTACTCCCGGGAGGAGGACTCTTACTTTCCATGTGTCGCCACGCATCAAATACTAAATGATGATATACGAAAATTATTGATTGAACACGAGTTTTCTAGAAGAATATCCCGCCAAATATCCAGACATCTGGCAGCCTGGCGGGATGGCCACGACTCCCGGGAGCCGGTATACCGTTACATGAAGGCATACTGGATATATCTCAATGATCACATGAGTAAGGAGGAGAGGTTTTTTGAGAAGGCTCAAAAGCAGCATATACACATAGAGGAGGACCAGAGGATGTCCATGCAGTTTCAGACAATGAAGGCCGCCATACGGTTGGATTGCATTTTAGATGACATATCATACCTGGAGAGTCGGGAGTGGTACAAGAAGTACGCCAAGAAATAAAAATCCCGTATGGTACAACCTCAACATGAAGCCGTTTGTTATATGGATGACCGGGCTCCCATGCTCCGGTAAAAGTACAATCGTCCGACATCTACAAAAAGAGATACCAAATTTGGCCATGCTGGATGGTGATGAGCTGCGGGAGTGGTTCTCGCCTCAGGACTTTTCAAAGGCAGGACGGGACGAGCACAATAAGCGTGTTGCGCACCTAGCAAAGATGCTTCTAAAACACAAGGTACCTGCAATAGTATCACTGGTATCACCATACAAGGATAATCGTGAAACTGCCCGCCAGATAATAGACGCGGGACTCTCCTTTGCTGAATGTTACGTAAGATGTTCTCTAGAAAAGTGTGAAGAGCGGGACGTAAAGGGTATGTATGCAAGGGCCAGACGGGGCGAGATAAAGGACTTTACAGGAATAGATGACCCATATGAGCCTCCGGATAACCCGGATATAATAGTAGATACCGAATCCGATACATTGGAGGAGAGCGCTGCTCAACTTGTTGGCTTTCTAAGATCCCGTAACTTGTTGTAGTGTTCCACCATATACCCGTGAATGTGTCCATTTGTAGCCAGTATGCCGTTGCTGTGGCATACGTCAGCCTGGTTATACATAAGACGACAACCCTGCATATCAGTCATCATACCACCTGCCTCGTGCAGTATGCAGTGTGAGGCAGCAGTGTCCCATTCCTTTATGCGGTTTGAAAATGTAAGGTATGCGTCGGCTTCGCCGGAGCTCACCGCCACTGCCTTGAGCGAGCTTCCCTTGGATTGTAAACTGTTTACTTGTAACCTCCGGACAAAATCACGCTCCAATACCGGATTGTGGGTTCGCGATACCAATACTCGAGATTGTGATATGTCACTGATTTGAGATGTCCTGATTTGCTTCCACATACCCCCATTATACACAAAGGCGCCCCGTCCCAACTCTGCCACATATGTTGAGCCTTCATTGGGAGAGTCAATCACGCCCACTACGGGTACTCCCTTTTTAACTAGGGATATCATAACTGTGAATTCGTCTGTACGGTTTACAAATTCTGTTGTGCCGTCCAGAGGATCAACCACCCACACCGACTCGGCATCAAGGCGGGATACATCATCAACACCCTCCTCGGTCAATATGGGATAGTCTCCAGTTGCCAGTATATCTCCAATTATGCCATTGCTTTGTATATCAGCTTCTGTGACGGGTGAATTGTCATTCTTTAACTCATATGTCACCATCTTGTGGTATAATTTCATAACCACCTCTCCACCCTGCCGGGCCGCCTTTATGGCTAGCTGGGCATCTGTAGACCAGTTCATGTGGTCAGTTCGGGTTTGAGCATCCAGACTGTAGCCAGCATTACAAACGGTATGGAGATAATTCCTATTATGCCCAGTATTGTAAGCGCCTGAGACTCAGGGATGTTGGGATTTCCCACTATCCAAGGAAGAGGTAGTGTTACTACCACCCATATAACTCCCAAGAGTATCAGTAGCCGTATTTTGCCTTTTTTGTTCAACATTATGTATTGTTCTGTTATAGGCTTTAAAACCCATACCATGAGGAGCATTCTGCAAGTACGATATAATTGGCGTAAGTGTGTTGGTTTGTAGTAGAATTGGACAGATTTTACACCCCAATATATCATTAAACGCACACATCCATGGCCATTTCTGGATTAAATTTTGATGACTTGGAAACTCCTCATCCTTGCAGGAGTAACCAATATTAGATGACAAAAATTTCCCACTCCATACCTTTTTAAGTCATGACAGCGTATTATATATAGTGGTTTATAGCACAGATAGAACCATGCCTCACGATCAAAGATGTGACTCCTCTGATATAATTACGGATTATGATAGAGGAGAGGTCTTTTGTGGGAAGTGTGGTGAAGTGATGGTAGTGTCTCTACCGGATTGGAGTCACCCTGATCAATATTACACACAAGAGCAGTTTATGAAACGGGCACAAAATGGCCCATCCTCATCCTTGGTAATGTATGATAGGGGTCTCTCCACCGTTATTGGTGCCAATCGAGACTCTACGGGAAATGCACTTTCAGTAAAAACAAAGTACGACTTTAATCGACTCCGCATATGGGATAAACGTAGCAAGTCTCGCTCATCGGCCTCGCTAAGCAGGGCTTTCACACTACTATACTCGATGAAGACAAAGTTGGCCATACCCGATAGTGTGGTAGAGCGGGCCGCTTTCATATACAGGAAGATTGTGGCCGTAAATCTTACCCGCGGAAGAACCATAGCATCCCTGATGACCGCGGCCTTGTACATAGCATGTCGCGAGAGCGACATACCGCGTACATTAGATGAGTTGGTAATAATATCAAATATAGAAAAGAAGGTACTCTTTCGGGACCTGTCAATCATCTTAAAAAAACTGGATATAACTATGGAGCAGTACGATACATCCTCATTTATAGTAAAACTGTCTAACAATATGAAACTCTCAGAGAAGACCAAGAGGATGGCATTGGAGATACTAAGACGTAGTAAGAAGAAGAGAATTACGGCCGGCAAGCATCCGGTAGCCATGGCCGCAGCATCAATCTACATATCCACATTACTGGCTGATGAGCACGTAACACAGTCCATGCTCTCTAGGAGCGCGGGTGTTAGTGATGTAACAATTCGTAGTAGTGTTAATTTGATTCGTAAAACTCTGAACATCAAGGATAAACTGCCCGGCTATACCTAAATTGTAAAGGTGCATTTCACTTTTTTTATTTATTAAAAAGAAAAAGTCTCTAAGAGAGGTTGTCAAGAGCGTCGCTTAGTTCCTGATCAGTTATCTGTCCGCCCTCATATAGGTCAAAGAGTTCCGACGCAGAGGCCATCAAATTGAGGAATGTGGACTGATCAATCTCACCCTCTTCATACTGTGCAGTTACGATATTGATGAAATCCCCGATTTCATCAGATACAACATCGCTGGCCCAAACACTGGTATTGCCGGTGTATAGCGGCTCACCATCATATGTGATTTGTGAGAGTCCATCAAGGCCTATGTTTGTTACCAAATCTGCAATGGGCACATACAGTAATTGTGAACTGTGTTGCTGTCCGTCGGTGAGCATCCAAGCAATCATATCAACTACTGCCTTTGCATGTGCATGATTATCGGCCAACTCTTTGAGGTCAGAGTGAATTATAATGTATGAAAAGCTGGTTATCGGGTATGAGTTGAGGCCGGGTGATGCCAGCAAGTCCACATCTCTCCAACTTTCCTCGGCATCGGGTAACCAGAATGCGGCAGAGCCAGAAGCGGCACTAGCCGTATCAAGAGATGGTGGTACAAAGTTTGTGTGGTCACCGTTTTGTATATCTGCAACAGTCATATCATTCTGGAATGCATATGCCAATGTAACATAGCCTATGGAGTTTGGTGTTGAAGTAATGGCCGCCGCCACACCCTCATTGCCAGGAGAGCCTATTCCGGTAGGCCATGGTACTGACTTTGCAGCACCAACCTGCTCGTCCCACTCAGGACACACTTTGGTCAGATAGTTGGTAAAGGCAAATGTTGTACCCGAACCATCTGAACGGTGAACTGTCTGTATTATATCATCGGGGAGTCCAACTCCGGGATTATCATTCCTTATCCTTTCATCATTCCAGTTTCTTATATCTCCTAGGAACATGCCACACAGTACCTCTTCAGATATATTCAATCCACCACCAACACCATCTACATTATACGCCATAGATATGGCGCCTATCATTCCGGGTATTGTGAGGGTTCCAGGCGCCGCATTATATTCAGCATCGGTAAGGGGTGCATCAGTAGCGGCAAATTGGCCCAACTTTTCTATGTGGTTCTTAACTCCGCCGCCACTTCCTATAGACTGATAGTTGAACTGAACATTAGACTCTACCTCAGAATATTGCACTCTCCATAAATCCATTAGTGGAAATGCAAAGGTGGCCCCGCTTGACTGGACTATCATCTGAGCAGTCGCATACTGTGTATAAGGTATGGTAGCAGTCAGTAATACTACCATGGTTGCTATTGCGATTATCTTTCTCATTTGGCTATGTATGGATTCTACAGTATAATCATGGATCGACTGTAGATTACTACATATAATAACAAAATGGTGGGATACAGACTACTATATAGTATTGTTAGATGTACTTATATGGTCTATCTCGGTGGGTGTCGATGGAAGTGTGGCATTCAGTGAATCAGATGCGACAGCGGCAGCTTGGGACATTATATCATCAACATCCGCACGCATTGTGTTCATATCCATATTGAACTCCATGTGTTCTGCAGTCTGTGATGTGTAGTTACTCAACATGTCGGTCATACCGGATATCTCACTTGCAGTGTTTGGTAGAAATCCATTCAATGAGGACTTTAGATTATTCATTAGTGAGATTATGGGTTCCACTGTTACAGCGACATCGCCAATACCATCATACGTTACAAACCTATGCTCCGTCTTGTCTATCATGATTCTGACATTTGCTATCATCTGTTGTGTTGCACGTGACTGTGCCAGCTCGGCGGCCAGTGTTCGTGCCTGATACATATTCCCCGACTGTTTGGCGGCAGCCACCTCACTTAATAATTTTTTATCTTTATACGCCATCTTTGATAGTATGCCGTCCAGTTTTTTCTTTTGAGTTGCAAGCAGGCGGGTACCTTCTCCCAAACGTGGTTTTAGAGGACCGGGGTTACTAAGTGCTTCAGACATCTTATCGGATGTGCTAGGTTCGTATGGTGGGTTCCATTTACTTGTAAATTTTTCCATGTATAGTTGTTTTTAATTTGGTACTTAGGGGGGCTTGTGAAATTTTTTTCACTGTTTGGTTAAATTTACAGATACAATTTGGCTACCGCAGGACTCTATGATTTCAGATTATCTCAGCGTATAGTGTATAGAAACACAGGTTCCTCCTACAAAGTTGGGTGATGACCTAAATTCTCCCTAATGTACCCCATTTTGGCGGCCAAGATGAATCTATAGCAGTGGTTTTACACGCGTTTTTTACCAAGTCCCGCGGTTATATTGTATTGGACGAAATACAGTCCAAATATGGCAATTTACTGTGCCATTGCGGCCTGTTGTATCAGCGTAAGCCAGATGGCAAGGTAGATACGATTCCACTACCGCAGGAATCCATGGTTCCATCTTGTGTCAGCACATAATGTTTGTGTATCATCACTAGGAATGCTAAATGTGATGAGCACATGTATTGCGGGCAGTATAATTTTTCTTCCATCTGCATCACGAATTTGGTTAACTTCACACATTGCATATTCATAGATTTTGATCATATGCCCCAGTATCCACCAAACATCATGCGTACATAAAACACTCAGTTCTTCAGAGCATTTAGCCTTTCCATACCTAACTTCCCATTGCAGAGCTGTTACTTCAGCCTTGTTAACCATCACCCAACTTTGTAGGAGGAGCCGAAACACACACAAATATCGTTATTGCTCAATTATAAACACCAAAAACCACCCACTCTCAATGATAAGATATCTGTTGGTTTCAGTACCGGTTATTGTAGTAGCCATATTCCTGATATCCTTTGGGCCCGGGGATTATAGCAACGATGTCCTGTTTCATGTCACATTGGCAGATCCAGCACAATACTCTAGGGGAGTATACGTGGACGAGTTCACCATGCCGGCCGGCAAACATATGCTGCGGTTTGTTCCTAACGGAGATAGTCCTCAAGACCTAACCGTGACGGTCAGCAGTCCGGCTTTCTCATTTACAGAGCAGTTCAGTCTGCATGGCACTAAACACGACATGGGCATCTCCGAATATTATACCTGGGAGTATATTGGGAATAGTGAGATTAATGTGTCATCTGAGCAACAGGTGAGAATAACCATAAATCCCCATGGCAATGTGATGGGGCCGGTCTCTGTAAGCCTAGGCCCCTCCCACATGGATGGGTAATGTGTCGGACATTGTATGTGGTATATTGGTATGCAGACACATCCTACATATGGTTTATAATCGTGAGGGGAACAGCTGCTTGCCAAGAGTTAAAGGGCGCAACCCTGCAAAAACCCTGAGAGATTCCTCTCAATGTCGGACGTATCCGACGCACTACTACGCTTTGCAGGATTGCGCAGTTCTAGTCGATTGATATTACTATCATCGCCATCATGGAGTATTAATGTTATTGGTATTTAAGATTAAATATTGGATATGGTTATTTCATTGATAAAACACGTAAAAATTTTCTATATTCCTCTTTTTTATTCAAAAACACATCAGTCCTGCCATACAGACTACCACGCCTCCACTCTCCATCGAATACTTGCCATCAGATGAACTTAGAGTCAATACGTATGGCCACGAGCTGAATAAAACTATATAAATAAATTAGTTTTTAAAAAATCCAAAAGTTTCAATTCTAGGTGGAGCTTCTGAGCAATTATTCTTTGGCCGATGTGTGGAAGGGGCAAGTCGGAGTACACCGGCACAGCCAAGGACGACATCCCAATGGACAGGTGCTCAAGATTGCTTTTAATTTAGCCACCTAATCCGCATGGGAATGCCAGACTATCAACTCGTAAAGCAATAAGGACAAGCTATTCGCGGAGATATTGCACCAAAATTGCCTCTGTCATGGCTGTGAAACGCCGCGCTGTTGTGGAACACGTGTTCCATACAGGTGTAAGGTAGTGTTCCAACATACTCCTCTTAATACGTCTTGGTTTATACTATGCAATGACAAAGAAACAGTACAGGTCCGAGATTGGAATAGTTGGAGATATACTTGATGTGACAGCGGATGCGGGTAGGGACGGCGTCCTAGTCTCAGAAATAACCAGATTCGCCAATCTCTCACATTATGTGGCTCTGGCAAAATGTGACAAACTGGTTGATGCCGGATTGGTACGCCCAGATAAGAATGGGCGTAGTCGTGTATTCCTGATAACAGACAAGGGACGGCAGTTTGTTAGGGAGTTGGAGAAGTTTCGTGGCGTAGCACATGGACTTAATTTGAGGTTCTGATATGGTAGTTCGGGCCATTGCATACGCCATGTTAACCTCCGATCTAGGGAATGGTTTTTGTAATAACTATGTTAATATAATACCTGATGTGGTGTTTGAAGATTGTCTTGATTGTGGTAGTGTGCTGCATGGTGGGCACCGCATATGGCTCGATTCAAACAACGAGCGTGGAGGTGTACACCGATGGCCTAGCTCACATATCCACACAAATAACACCCGAAGAGGGGAGTCCAGCTTTGAATGTTGCCCTTTTAGGTTCGGAGATAGACAATTTTATAGCAACAGGTCAGAACAACATACTGCTGACCGCCGAGATGGGGGAGAATTCGGTCTTGCTTAATACATTCGACTCAGATACGGTGCTTGTAAAATATGATGTACACGACCTGATATCCAAGGATGGACGTATTTGGACATTTGCTGTTGACTCCAACACAAGATACACATTGATAATGCCAGATGGGGCGGTCATTGTAGGAATGAATGTTATACCAATAGCATTAGAGATGGTAGATGGAAAGGCGTATCTGGAGATACCGTCCGGAGAGGCAGTAATAACATACATTCTTAGCGCAGACCGGGACAGTATAGATGTCAGCACAACTGTAGATGGCGCATCTGATGATAATATGGTGCTTTGGGTACTGGGTATGTTTGGTGCTCTAGGTGCTTTTGTAGCCGTATGGTACTATAGGAGACCTACTGTTCATATACAAAGCAGTAAAACCGCATCCACTCCTGAGAGCATTTTTGAACGCATACCTGATTTGAGGGAGGACGACAAGGAGATACTAAGGTATCTGTCTCAAAACGGGGGAGAAGCATCAGAGAGTAGTATTCGTAAAAAATTCCTACAACCGCGTACTACCATGTGGAGGACGGTAAAGAGGTTGGAGAGGGTCGGGGCCGTTAGTGTCATAAAAAAGGACTCGCTCAATATTGTAAGATTAAGGTATGATCAGGAGCATGCTCCATGACTGCCCAGATTCCAGTAGCTGGGGTTCTAGTGGCAGCGGTTGTGCTCTTGGCAGGAGTGTTTGTGCCCATGGCCAGTGCCGAAACGGACCCGGTAATACTACACAAGCTGGCCATGGAGGCGCAGATTCACGTTGAGGGGCAGATACAAGATTCTGACCCTCCCCAGGTATGGAATCTCCTAAACAATGGAACGGAACATGTAAGTCTGATACTCAACTCTACAACCGTTGAGGAGTCGTCAGAACATTTTCTATCCGCCATGGAGGCGTTTAGGCAGGCAGTTGAGATAATGGAGGAGGGAACTCCAAGCCAGGAAGACGTATTATATTATTCAGAGAGGCTCGATAGGGAAGCCCGATACTTTGATCAGTTGTTGTATCTAGCTGCATCATATGATATGAATGTGGACACCACAGAGCTTGAAGGCCTGTTTGCTACAGCTAGGACCATGATGCAGGATAATGGGGAGGATGCCGAGCAGATACTGGCTGACATAGCAGAGGGCATGGAACATCTCTGGGAAGAGATAACGATGGTGGCTATAGAGAAGGATCAGGAGCGTGCCATCAACTACGCCCAAGAGTATCTGGTTCAGTTGGATAGATTTTTGGAGGTGACCGATGACTCGGATATACCAGATGATGTTATAGAGCAGATACAGGAACTACGTCTGAGGTTACAAGATGCCACCGAGTCCGATGTCATAGTGTCTGTAATACTGGATATAATATCCATAAAAGAGGGTCTGAAGTTGGATCCTGTTGATCAATTACAGTTATGGGGATTGCAGCTTGAGGATGCAGTCAGACAGTCATGGATAGATGGTACGATAGATGATGCCGAGTATACATCGGCCCTAGTGACATTGGAGAAATGCAGATTCTTTCTGTCCATTGAAGAATTGGATGAGGCCGAATCACTGCTGGTTGACTTGAATGCCTGGCTTTTGAGTGTAGGGTAATAGTTACGTCTTCTTTGATATGGCATGGGCACCCCAGGCATGATTATGAGTAGCCTTTTTGCCGCTAATAACCAAAAATTCATATATTTTTCAATCGTGGCAAATTTATGGCATCCAGAGTTATTACAGTTGGGGTAGGAATACCCATGATTGTGGTAGGTGCGCTTATTGCGGTACTGTGGGCTCCGGCTGAGGTGGACGCGCAGTCAACGGTTGAATTTGTGGGTAGCCTGATTGGCATACTGGGTGTGGTCTTTTTCATATCCGGACTCTTTTATACAAAAGAGCCCGTACTACGCTAGTTTTATTATGCTTCCAACTAACTTATGACAGCCATGAATGTTCGTATATTTGAGGTCTTTACATCTGTTGAGGGTGAAGGCACACTGTGTGGAACAAAGACCCTCTTTGTCAGACTGGCAGGTTGTCCGTTTTCGTGTTTCTACTGTGATACGGCCGAGGCACTTCCCGCAGACTCGGGAATTGAGTACACACTACATGATGCGCAGGTACTGATAAAGGAGAGTCTGCAGGAGCACACATACAAGGTAAATTTTACAGGTGGGGATCCTCTAATGCAGCACAAATCTGTGGCATTGCTGGCCGAATACGTCCAAAGACAGGGGGTGCACACATACCTTGAATCCTCGTGCTTTGATTCAAAGAGGTTCTCACACGTACTGCCCTACTTTGACTACATCAAAATAGAGTTCAAGACTCCTGATTCGGAGTTTGTAAGGTCAAATGATTATGGTACAATGTATGAGAGCACAATGCAGTGTCTGACCAACTCGGTACGGGCCGACAAGACTACCTACATCAAAGTGGTAGTGAGTCGCCGCACCACTCCAGAGTACATGCAAAGACTTGTTCAGGATATATATGATGTTGCAGCTCCCAACGAGATATCCGGGTTTGTCATACAGCCAACGTATGGGGTAGAGGAGCCGTCATTAGAGAGTCTACTAAGGATGTATGATGTCATACATTCAAGGTACGCCGATGTTAGGATAATACCCCAACTGCACAAGTATTTGGGTGCGCCATAGGGAAGATATTGAAAAGTACCAGTCTCGCTCCTGCTCATGCCTTTTTTGATTACCACATATGGAATGGAGTGTATGCAGTTTGTATATTCACCAATCAAGGTGGGACAGACCTAACCAAGCCGGATATACGGAACACCCCCAAATGGTCGCATACATTGTTATTTTTGGACAAAATTTAGACAAGATACAGTCTGCAAAATCTCCCGTCTCTCTGGGAGGAATTTGTAGTCGTACAATTCAAATAACACGACACGCATACCAATCATATGGATAGTGAGAGGATACAAAATCTTGTTCGGGAGTTGATAATAGAGATAGGTGAGGATCCTACACGTGAAGGTCTTCGTGATACTCCTGAAAGAATAGCAAAGATGTACAGGGAGATATTTTCAGGGTATGATGCCCCGTCTGAACTGGAGGTACAGTTCTGCGAAGATTCAGATGTTGTGGTGGCCCGGGACATACAGTTTTACTCTATGTGCGAGCACCACATGATGCCATTTTATGGTAAGATCAGCATTGCATACTCACCCAATGGCCGGGTCTTTGGAATATCAAAACTAGTGCGTGTGGTGGAAAAGTATGCAAAACGTCTCCAAATACAGGAACGTCTAACAAAGAATGTTGCAGATGAATTATACTCCCGTGGAGTTCGCGGTGTGGCTGTATTTGCCGATGCCGAGCATCTCTGTATGAAGATGCGGGGTGTGCGCAACCACGCCAAAGTAACTTCGGCTGCATACAGAGGAATATTTGAGAGTCGAGAAGAGAAGGATACCATACTCTCAATGATTCGTCGTCGTGCATCGGATCCAATATGATGATTTCATAGTAGATTTTGGTTTTAGAGTGTCACATGTAGTCACAGCCTTGGCGTCCCTCCCACAGGGACGAAGGATTCGTGGCTGCGAGGTCATTGCATATGCCAGCGCCACATATTCGGCCTGACGGTTCATATGTTTATAACACATGTAGCCGGACAAACATAACCCTCCTCGGGTACCGTGTAACTGCGAGGTGTAAACACTTTTACCCTGTATAATAACAGGCAGTATGTTGTCCGATAAAGTTGCCATAGTCACGGGCGCAAGTAGTGGTATTGGAAGATTCACGGCCAAGAGCCTTGCAAAGAGTGGAGTTCGGGTTGTCTTAGCAGCTAGGAGGCATAATAATCTGGATGAGCTGGCAACCGAGATTAAGGATGTGGGAGGCCAGGCCTTGCCCTTTGTGGCCGATGTTGCACAGCGACAAAGTTGTGAAGACTTGATACAATACACTATGGAGCAGTGGGGCCGGATAGATGTTTTAGTAAATAATGCGGGTCTTATGCCCCTCAGTTTGGTAAAAAACCTCCATGTAGACGAATGGGACAGGATGGTTGATGTAAACATCAAGGGTGTGCTGTACTGTACCGCCGCCGCCCTGCCACACATGCTAGCGGCAAAGTCAGGGCATATAGTAAATGTATCATCAGTTGCAGGTCGCATTGTATTTCCCGGGGGTAGTGTGTATTGTGCAACAAAACATGCACTTACGGCCTTTAGTGAAGGATTACGGCAAGAGTTAAGCACTCGGGAGAATATTCGAGTTACATGTATTGAACCAGGGGCTGTTGCCACCGAGCTCACCAATACGATAACCGATGAGGCTCTACGGAAATTTGTAGAGAATACAAAGAAGATGGAGATATTGCAGTCCCAGGATATAGCAGATGCCATACTATACGCAGTAGGCACCCCAAACCATGTCAATGTCAATGAGATATTAATTCGCCCCACTGCACAGGAGAGATAGTTTGGAAGATGCGCCCCACGTTGTTATATTGGGTGGTGGATTTGGGGGTATATCCACCGCGCTAGAGATTCGCGCCAGACTGTCCACCTCGCAGGCCCGCGTCACGGTTGTAGATAAAAAGGACTGGTTCATGGTGGGCTTTGCCAAACTCTGGATAATTCGAGGAACACGTACATTTGAAGAGTCCACCGCCCCATTGGAGAACCTCTCAAAGAGAGATATAGGGTTTGTCAAGGCGGATATACTGGATTTAAACACTGTCCAAAGACAGGTGGATACGTCCAAGGGACGGCTATCCTATGATTATCTGGTGGTGGCAATGGGTGCACACCTAGCGCCAGACCAGATACCAGGTCTGGCAGAATACGGTCTTAACCTGTATGATCACAACCATCTAAGGGCCATACGTCAAAAACTAATAGACATAAAGTCGGGCTCTGTTGCCATAGTCATATCATCCATGCCCTACAAGTGTCCTCCGGCGCCCTTTGAGGCTGCCATGCTTATAGACTCGCTACTCAGCGAAATAGGTAGTCGCGAATCCATATCATTGGATGTATATAGTCCAGGCCCCATGACGCTGCCTGCGGCAGGACCCAAAATTAGTGAGCGTATACTAGATATGATACAGCAGAAAGACATATACTTTCATGGATCACACAAGTTGCTTTCAGTGAACAAATCAGAGATTATATTTGAGGATACGACCAAAAAGTTTGACATACTGCTAGCCATTCCACCCCACGTAGTGCCAGCTGTGGTATCCGATTTAACCAATTCAGAACCATTCATCAAGATAGATCGTTTTGGCAGAACGCACATACATAACATCTATGCGGTCGGGGACATTACCACACTGTCAGGCGGCAAGGGTCCGGTTCCAAAGGCAGGTGTGTTTGCCGAAGGAGAGGGAGCAGTAGTCGCTAGGGATATAATATCAAAGATACTAAATGATGATGCACCACAACCCTATGACGGGAAGGGGGGCTGCTTCATAGAGTCCGGTCAGAACACAGCGTCCATAATACAGGTGGATGCCTTTGTTCCATCAACCACACTAAGCGACTCCACACAATCCAATCTTGAAGAGAAGATACAGTTTGAAAAAGATCATTTAGAAGGCTGGCTGGGTTAGTCTGCATCATTCTTTCTCATATGTTCCAGCAGTGCCATGAGCTCCTTGCCAAGCTTAACATCCGGACCCAGGGCCTCAACAGCTTTCTTTTTTAAATCCTCATTCTCTAGTCTCATCCTCACCTTCTCCATGCAGTCTATATGGTCCCTGCCCGTGGCAGATATACGATTACAGATTGAGCATTTCAATAACATAACCATAAAAAAACGACAATTTAATAATTTCAAGATATGTGCTCAATGTATGGGACCGTCGTCTAGCTTGGCCATGATGCTAGCCTGGGGTGCTAGAGGTCGTGAGTTCGAATCTCACCGGTCCCACCATATACGACTGAACCTAGTTTTTGTCACAACAGTGCAATGTGTTCATTTGTCGAAGACCGAAGCTGAGTAGAATATCAACCATATACACATCAGTATCAGATCGCCTACTCTGCAATTGGCTCAAATATTATGGCAAGACGTGAAAAGTATCATTAAAGAGACTCCACGGCGGTTCTTAGAGCCTTTTGAATTAGTGTTCAGAGATCGAACAGAACGCAAGTGTGATCTAAGGTATTCGATGAGGCACGCAAGATTGTGGGCCCACTAAATCTTGTGGGCGGGGTGTGGTATTCCATATATTATACATCCACCCGAGTAAAGTTTCCGCATGATTAATGAGCGCATGGTCCGATGTCGTTTGCTCAAGACCACACTGCTTGTTATGCCATACATCGCTGTCTGTGGCGCTCTGCATGACATCAAAGGTAGGTAATCTGGGAGATCGACATAATCCCAATACGTTACACCCCCAATACACGCAGCAGTCCTTGAAACGTCTCATATGATGGGTTATGTTTGTATGCACGTAATTCCGGTATCAGTACAGAAGGGCGTGGTGAATCATATATTGTATGTATTTTAGATGCCAATGCCGAATTTACAAACATGCTCTGAGCTCCCGATGTTACATTGGATACACGCCTGCACAAACTACCACTCTCAAAGTCGATTAGTGTGGGTATGATATTATTATCATCTACAACGACGTGCCGGGATATGTTAGTTAGCTCTCCATGGTCCAGCCCCAGACAATCCAAGCGAAAACAACTCTCTAATGTATTACGTATGACGTATTTCAAGGACTGTGCATCATTTACCATATTTAGTATCCACTCTCCAATACCAAATCCGTCCAAATATTTCATTGCAATAACATTATCATTAAATTTTACCAGATTCGGACCCACGCCCACACCGTTGGCCATTTTTAGTAGGTTGGCCTCTACCTGCATCGTACTCCTGACAGAGTCAGACCGTCTGATTTTTAAAGCAGTTATCTTATGATCTAGACGGGCCAGCAGTACCACGCCGGAATGACCCTTGCCTAATATTGATATGTTCTTTATATGTACGCGTCCGGTAAATGATATGCCATCTATGCCCATGCCGGAAAGAACGTTTATCGTATGTATTGTGGAATCCAGATCTGCCCGGGGATAGTCCAGAACAATACTGTATTTTTCTGCATCAAGTGTATCAAGTGGAAGAAACGGCGGCCCCATCATCAGACATTATGGGGGCGGCTTTTTGTTTAATTAAATCATTAAATTGTTCTCCTCCTGTTAGTGTATATGTCTTTATGTCGTCATGCAGGCCGTTTGGTATTCCGGCCACAGAAGGATTGGACAGTAAATAGTCCAATATACTAAATATGCTGGCGTACTCCCGCTCATCCAAACATAACAATGTCATGTCATTAGAGACCCAGATAATATTATTAGTGTTTTTTGCTATAAACCGAGATACAGCGTCCTTTAAAAACACGTTTGGTCCCTGCCGGATGGATATTTTAGATATGCAAAATGACTCCAAAAAGAGAAAGATGTGTATCCGTTCTTTTGATATAACTATATGATCCCTAATTACTACAAAACCATGTAACTTTAACTGTCGATTCAATGCCGAGAGCGCCTTTTTAGTCTGACCCCATAAAACATCCAGAACCCTGTTTGTATAACTAAACTTTATACATATTACATTCTCCCAGTGTTCACGACTTTTGCCAGGTTTATTCTCAAATATTTTACGGGATGGATTTTTCAAAAAGGCTCTACATGCAAGTATGAATAATGCAATATTTCTCTTGGATATGGCTGCCGCTAGGTTGCGATTGTTATCCACGGGATCGGTGATGGTAATAACAGTGTCAAAGTCTCTAGATTTTTGACCAATTATTTCATTGTTTTTTATATTTGCAATGTTTTGTATTACTTTTAAAAACCCTCCAAAATTTAATATCAACACCTCAGTAACATATCCACTAAATCCCTGACTTGCTATTTCAGCACCATATATGTTATAATTTTTAAGAAATTTTTTCAATACTCGAACCTCGTTCTTTTGAAGTGTTGTAAGGTGTCTCTTCATGTGCTTTGTGTGATACGGGGATCTGTCTGTGGCACTCTGCCATTCCCCCTTTTTAACATCATAGCAGGGTACCACATTTATTACTACATTATCAACCTCTGCAATAACATATGGGTGTTCAGCATACTTCTCATATGGATTAAACTCCCTAAGGGCAGTATGGCCTATCTTTTTGAATATTTTTGTAAATGCAGCCTTGGGCGTATCTTTGTAAAATTTTATAAAAACATCAATATCTGCCGAGTTGGCCAGCCAGGTACCCTTGGCATATGACCCACCCAGATCCACTCCGGTTATCTGGGGAATATTTTTTGTTTCATTTGACACTAGTTTCAAGACCTTGTCTGCTATACGAGATGTTGTTTTAGTCTCCTTTTCTGTGGGTAGTATCTCCTGTATCAGATTGTTTATATTGATCATGTACAGGTCACCTCGGCAAGGTCTACATATACGGGCCCTGACGGACTTAGAACGCTCTCTTTAATTTTGAATCTATCCATACTTTGTGTACCCCAGATGTAATCTTCATACTGTGTAATGTTAATTTTATTATTCTTTTTCAAACGAGAAATTGTAACGTGTGGTGTAAATTTTTTATCTGTTTTTTTATTTAATGCATGACCTATAATGCACGAGAGGTCCTGTAGTGGTGTTGGGTCGTTTACGCCAACCCAGATTACTCTGACCGGTCTCCCAAACGTACCAATACCGTATAACATCACATTAAATTTATTAAATTTTATTGTCTGAAGCGTACTAACTATCTGATGTATACATGACTCGTCTACCTCCCCTAAGAATTGCAATGTAAAGTGTAGATTTTCCTGTTTTACATTTTGACCTCCAATGATATCTTGTGCGGTCATTATGTTGTGTCTAATATTATCATCGGTTATATCAGCTGCTACAAACACTCTCATTCTACTGCATTATATATAGAATCAATATTAATAGAATTTCATTGGGTGATGTAATGGTATGAACCAAGCTTTTTTCACAATATGATCAACCAAAATTGAACTCGTAAATGT
>VXON01000015.1:0-4705 GCA_009840065.1 Cenarchaeum sp. SB0662_bin_33
TGGATGCCATATTGGCCTAACCTAATGCCAACTTCAAAAAGCAAAACACTTTCAAATAATCAGGAATTTATCCATACATGGTACCCCGGCACATCAGGCGCTCATACACATACAATTCCTGGATGAAATTCTGATGATTAAGATATTTGCAGGAGGAACCCCACACCCATTACTGCTTGGTCTTTGCAGCCACAGCCAGCGTGGAGGCCGGGTTTATCCTTATGGTGGACTCCTCATCTGACCGTACCACATACGAGGGAATACTCACTATACGGTCACCAAGCAGTATGTGGCCATGCACCACTGCCTGACGGGCCTGATACGGAGAGTTAAATCCCAACTTCTTCCACACAATAGTCTGTAGACGTCTTGCCAGTAGGTCCGTCACCTGCAGGTTTAATACATCATCAAGTGTGG
Source organism: Cenarchaeum sp. SB0662_bin_33 (assembly GCA_009840065.1). Lineage (GTDB taxonomy): Archaea > Thermoproteota > Nitrososphaeria > Nitrososphaerales > Nitrosopumilaceae > VYCS01. The sequence goes on from VXON01000015.1 coordinate 418, forward strand.
CATCCTCGCTTACAAGACCGATACGCGTGAGGGAGCGCATCAGTATTGGTTCGCGCTCTGCACGAATCTCCTGGCGCAAAGCCAGTAGTGAGCGGGCCTGATTCCGGACTCTGGACAGCTCGGTGTGCGCCTTCCACAGCTCCCGCTTTGTGCGCAGTCCAAAGGAGCCCAGTGTCCGCAACTCCTCCATCTTGAGATCATAGTTTAGAGGACGCTTTGGCTTTCGCCATACCTTGCGGGGAAGTTTGGGATCACCCATCACTCATCACTTCTTGCCCGGCTGGGCCTTGCCTCCTTTTGCCACACCTACCGTGCCGCCCTTACGTCCTGTGGTACGCGTACGCTGCCCGCGCACCTTCAGGCCATATAGGTGACGATATCCCCGCCAGCTGTTCGCCTGCCGCTCCCTCTCTATATCCTTGCGAATCGTAAACTGAATGTCCGATGTCAACAGATGCATATCCTGGCCGGTCTCTATATCCTTACGACGGTTCAGGAACCATTCCGGAAATCCTGCAGACTGTGGATTCTGTATCAACTCCTCTATCTGTGCAGCGGACTCCTCGCTCATATACCCCATGCTGGAGTCCTTGTCTATTCCCAGCTTCAACAGTATGGCGTTGGCAAAGTTATATCCTATGCCCCGGATCTGTGTCAGTCCAACTATGGACTTTTTCTCGCCGGGTATGTCGTTTCCCAGTATCCTCACTATGTGACGGTATTCATTCAAGTACCGATTTATTCTATAGCCCGTTTAAAAACCATTACTTCCGGAATTTATATAACAGTTCCACTAGGCCAGCAACAATTTTAATCATAACAAAGGATGAACAATCATGAAACACTTTGATGATATAATGCAACATCTAGAAGAGACGCAGAGGTTCCGCGAGCAGATACACACCGAATCTAGGCGCATAATAGCAGACTGTAGTAGAATAATAATACAGATACACCAAGGCCAGTATAAGGAGGCGCAGGATATGCTACACAACACAAAATCCAGCCTCATTAAACTGCAAGATATTGCAACATCCAGGGACATAGTCACTGTCGAGCAGGAGTACACAGAAGCCCACACCCTGTACAACATAGTAAACCACGACAGGGTCCCCCTACCAGAGCAGATAGGCGTGGCACCCGAGGCGTACATACTAGGCATGCTGGACACCATAGGGGAGTTGAAGCGTTTTATGCTGAACTGCATTCGTAATGATAATCTAGATACGGCGTACCATACATTTGATACAATGGAGACATTATACGAGTGCCTGTACCCCTTTGCCGCATACAATACAATACTAAAAGAGTCCAAGCGTAAGCTGGACGTATGCCGCATAACACTAGAGAGTTCCCGGGCAATAGTCACCGAGGAGAGGCGGCGCCAGCATTTAATATCAAGGATGCGGGCGATGGGATTTGAACCCACGAACTCCTAAGAGACTAGCCCCTCAAGCTAGCGCCTTTGGCCAGGCTGGGCGACACCCGCATGACAATTATCATGTATGGTTTTTATATTCCTTGAGGGGATTTCTAACACATGCTGGTACCGGTCAGATGTTTTACCTGTGGGAACTTAATAGCTGACAAGATGGACACATACAAAAAAGAGATAATGACGGACAAAGATTCCAGCGAGGTGTTGGATGATCTAAAACTAAGCCGGTACTGTTGCCGCCGAATGTTGCTCACCACTGTAGAGACCATACATCAGATAATACCCTTCTATGAGGCAGTATACAAGAGAAACGAAGAGACGCGCCGGGAAACTATTTGACACTCATAACAGCAGTTCACGGACGCATCATATACAACAGCCGGGGCCAACCCACCATAGAGGTGGACGTATCTACCAAGACCCATACCGGCCGCGCCGCCGCCCCATCCGGTGCAAGCGTAGGCAAGCACGAGGCGGTGGCATTTCCCAAGGGCGGGGCACGAAGATGCCTTGACATACTAGAAGACAACAGAGCAAAGTTCATAGGGGTTAATTCCGCAGATCAAAAGGCCATATACGAGACGCTAAAGAGTATCGATGATACAAAAGACTATTCTGTGATAGGTGGTTCAACAGCCTTTGCCGTATCGATGGCATCAGCCCAGGCAGCGGCCCTCACAGGCAACACTCCCCTCTACAAGTCCATCACACACAAAGATAACTACAGGTTACCTGTACCACTTGGCAACATACTAGGAGGCGGGGCGCACGCCGGCCAGGGAGCTCCGGATATACAAGAGATACTAGTATGCGCGCCCCAGAGCCGTTCCATACGGGATGCCATACAGACAAACATTGACGTACATACACAGCTTGGAATACTACTCTCAAAGAGGGACATTACATTCACGCGGGGCCGGAGTGATGAGGGTGGATGGGCCCCCAACATGAACAACGAGCAGGCCTTGGAGATATCGGCGCGCGCCTGCGAGGAGCTGGGATATACACTGGGCCGGGAGGTCGCACTGGGTGTTGATTTTGCAGCATCCACCCAGTACAGGGAAGAGCACAACAAATACGTCTACGACAGGGCAGGCTTTGAGAATGATGCCGGTGAGCAGATAGAATTTGCCTCCGACATTATAAAACGATACAAGATAAAATACGCCGAAGATGCAGTACACGAAGAGGCTTTTGAAGAGATGGTCACTTTAACAGAACGATTCCCCGACACGCTGATCGTTGGCGATGACCTCACAGTCACAAACCATGCAATACTACAGAGGGCCGCATCACAAAAATCCTGCAATGCTGCCATACTAAAGGTAAACCAGGCCGGCTCCCTATACGAGGCCATGGAGTTTGCCAGAACCGCCACACAAAACAACATAAGGCTGATAACATCACACCGTTCCGGAGAGTCCAACGACTCCCAGATAACGCATGTGGGAGTGGCCACCGACTCGGTACTACTAAAGGCGGGCATACTAGGGGGCGAGCGGGTCGCCAAACTGAACGAACTGCTGCGCATATCGGGAAATGATTTAATACGTGGGGTAGCAGAGCTATAGGCATATGATGCAGGAACCTATAGATGTAAAGAGCAAGATACTAAGCACGGGCATACGTGTCGGCACGCATGTCAAGACAAAGTTCATGGCACCCTTTATAACAATGGCCAATCCGGATGGTATGTACCAGTTCGACATGGACATCACTCTACAGCGAATAGATGCGGCGGCGCGGTTCATGAAGAATGTGGGTCCGGAGAATGCGCTTGTATGTAGTGGTCGGGAGTTTGCCTACTCACCCATTGAAAAGTTCTGTGAGATTACAGGTGCGCAGATAAAGCTCAACAGATTTATGCCGGGCACGCTGACCAATCCATCCCTAAAGTACTATATTGAGCCTAGGCTGATACTGATATCCGATCCGCAGGTAGACGAGCAGGCAGTCATAGAGGCCACAAATGCCGGCATTCCCGTAATTGGTATTGCCAACACGGACAACATAACATCCAATGTGGACTTGGTGATTCCCGCAAACAATAAGGGTCGCCGCGCCTTGGCCACAATATACTGGCTGCTGGCAAGACGCATACTTATAGAACAAGAGAACCTGACCGAAGACGGCCAGATGGCATACGAGATAGACGACTTTGAGACAAAGCACCTCTTTGATGAGAGTGCGCCCATTACATCATAACATAGTATAGTTGTGTGTTTACCAAAGTCTTCTGCCGTACATATAACTGGGTGGTACAAAAATTCATGGTGACTAAAAATTTTATACTACAAACTACACTACATACTCATGGTATGGAAGAAGATAGCCTCGCAGTCAGACATAGCATCAGGAAAGGGCAAGGCCTTTGAGGTGGACGGCAACAGAATAGCCGTATTCAACCAGAACGGATACCATGCAATCGATGACGTATGTGTGCATCAGGACGGCTCGCTGGCGCCCGGCAGCTTGGATGGGGACATTGTAGAGTGTCCCCTGCATTTCTGGCACTACAACATAAGAACCGGCGAGCTAAAGGACTATCTCAAGGATATAAAATTGCGTACGTATCCAGTCAAGATACAGGAGAGTGACATCTACATTGATGTCTGATTTTAGCACTAGATAGTCATTTTACCACTATGTTATATATCATAAGAGCAATAAATCATACAATGAAGATAACACTATGCATAATGGCACTGATAGTAACGGCGGGCGCGGCTACGGCCCAGGCAGATAGTAATGCAATACCTGAATGGATAAAGACCACTGTAGGCTGGTGGGCGGATGGCATAACAACTGATGCCGAATTTGTGGGAGCAATAACCCATCTGATAGAGATAG
>VXON01000015.1:4715-17753 GCA_009840065.1 Cenarchaeum sp. SB0662_bin_33
GGCATAACAACTGATGCCGAATTTGTGGGAGCAATAACCCATCTGATAGAGATAGATGTCATAGTCGTAGGCGACATACAGAGCGAGCATACAAGCTACGCAATACCAGAGTGGATAAAGACCAACGTAAAGTGGTGGGCGGATGGCATAACAACTGATGCCGAATTTGTGGGAGCAATAACCCATCTGATAGAGATAGGCGTAATCGTCATAGAGTCAGAGTGGGATGCCCAGCTGGCGGAATGCGCCGAGTTTACAAGGGCATACCAGAGGCTAGACTGTGAAAACGCCATAAAGGAGGAGATGATGCGGGAGCAGTACATCAGTACTGCCACGCAGTACATAGTAGGCCCCGTTGCATACTACTATCCGGGAGCCCATCTGGAGAATACCGCCGGTGGACAGCCACTACTCACCATTCGCATGTATGCGATAAACCAAGGGGATGACAACATCACGCTGTCATGCACGGGTCCTGCAATCTGCAACTATGATGTGACCGATGGTGCCAGTGCATTCAAGTACGCATCTACGGACTTTACCAGCGGAAGCATTACACTGAAACCTGATCAGGGCAGGGAGTTTGAGATGATATTTGGGCCAAACATAGGATATGGTGGCACCACCTTTGTGTATGATGACTCCAGGCAGTATCATTTTAGAATAAACGAGTCGTTTGGGTCTGTGTCCATACCTCTGAACTTTGACTGATACATTTTTATTTTAATTTTTTATATGTGGCGCGTCTGCAGATTTTACTATGAGTACAATAAGAATACACGATACGATGAGTGGTAGGGATATACGGCTGGACCACGACAAAATTGGAATATATCTGTGTGGTGTTACGACATATGATGACACCCACATAGGGCATGCCCGAACCATAATCGTATTTGATGTGTTACGGAGATACCTAGAAGAGATGGGCCGGCAGGTAAACCTAGTGCAGAACTTTACCGATATTGATGATAAGATAATTCAGAGGGCAGATGCCGAGGGGAGGGATGCGCTGGAGCTGAGCCACTCGTATATCGAGAGGTATCATCAGGACTTTGATAGGCTGAATGTAAAGCGGGCAACATCATACCCACAGGCCACAACACACATGCAAGAGATTATAGACATAATATCAGAGCTTGTAAAATCGGGTCACGCATATGTAGTAGACTCGGGCGTATACTATTCTGTAGAGTCTTTTTATGAATATGGTGCGCTCTCAAAGAAGAACATCAGAGAGTTGCGCTCGGGCATACGAATAGACCCCGAGCAGGACAAGCACGACAAGGTTGACTTTGCATTATGGAAGAGGACAGATACCAAGCCAAACTGGGACAGTCCGTGGGGCTCGGGAAGGCCGGGTTGGCACATAGAGTGCTCGGCCATGAGCCTGAAGCATCTTGGCAGGACCTTTGACATACACGGGGGTGGTCGGGATCTGATATTTCCGCATCACGAGAACGAGATTGCCCAGAGCAGGGCATGTACAGGACTTCCACTGGCTAGGGTGTGGATGCATGTGGGAATGGTCACCATATCAGGTCAAAAGATGTCAAAGTCGTTGGGAAACATAAAGACTACGAGGAGTATTCTAGACAGATGGGGTCCCAACGCCCTCCGGCTCTTCTGCCTGTCAGGGCACTACCAAAAGCCCATAGACTATACACAAGAATTGCTAGTTGAGTCTCTGGATTTGTGGCGCCGTCTGGAGTCATGCCATTACATCCTAGAGCAGATGGCAGACACACACGACACAATAGTACATGATGAGTTTGATGCGGCACTCTCATCAAACTTTAACACGCATGAGGCCATCAAGATAATGGGAGATACTGTCAGAGAGGTTGGCGAGATGGCGTCGGCAGGGAGTCTATATACGGATAATGCAAACATACTGTACGGCAGGATTGCTAGAATGATAAGTATATTTGGGCTGCACATAAGCAGGCCTGAAAATACAGAACAGATACAGCACGATATAGCACAGAGGGAGAAATACCGCCGCAGTGGCAAATACAAACAGGCAGACATTATACGGGAGAGACTACATGCAAAAAACATAGAACTCTTAGACTACAAGGACGGTACAGTCTGGGTATATCATGAGATAATGCCACATAATATTAGGCATTAGTCACACGTTCAGGCATTAGTTAAATAACGCAGCATCGTATAATATACAATGGTGTATCTTCGAATCAAGAAAGGAAATGATGCCAAATACGTATATCTAGTAAAGAGTGTCTGGGATAGGCAGAAGAGAACATCACGGCAGGAAATTATAAAGTATCTGGGAAAGTTGGAGTTGCTATCCAAGAATGACTTGCCGCCCGAGTACAGGGACAAGATAGATATATCAAAGATGCTTGACACGCAGGGAGGCGACCCTGATAACTATACGGATAAACTATACAATGCGCTTACCAGCGGGGATTTGGATGGTAGTATGGCCATATATAATAAGGCCATAGTCCAATGGCGAAAGTTTGATGTCTTCTTTGAGAGGGCGCTGCGGCCTGTGCTGTACAACATAGGGCAGAGATGGGCGGATGGCGGCCTGGATATAGCCACCGAGCACATAGCCAGTAACACGGTTCAGAGCATGATAAAGATAATACAGGGCAGGATGCGCCGCAAGCCAAACAACATCAGCGTTATGCTGTGCATGCCAGTCGGCGAGGAGCACAAGATTCCCTGCGACATACTAGAGACATTCCTGACAAGCAAGGGATATACGGTATACAACATGGGAAGCCTACCGGCAACAGACCTTTTAGGATACATCTATAGAAACAGGCCCGACATTGTATTCATAACAGCCAGCCTGCATGACAGCGTAAAGCCGGCCAGAAACCTCTCCATAAAGATTACAGAGCAGTTTAAGATTCCCAACATTCTAGGTGGGTATGCGTTCTCAGAGTACATGGACCTATCACTATCCAAGGTGCCGGCCATAATCAAGTGTGCTTTGGAATCCGCAAATGAGGGAAAGGAGTGCATATACAACGAGTGCTGCCCAGAATTTATCAAGAATCTAAATACAATAGAAAAAGTAGTCGAACATCCTCGCAATATCAAGACTAGTACTTCCTAATAATCATCATACACGGGCATTACGATAGTTGTTATTTTTGTGACTTCTGAAGGAGTCTCCAGTCAGACAGAAAGCTCTTCAGTCCAATATCGGTTAATGGGTGCTTTAGCATCTTGTCCAGTACCTGTGGCGGAAGTGTGACTACGTGCGCCCCTAGCCTGGCGGCCTCCACCACATGTAGGGGATGCCTTATACTGGCAACCAGTACCTGCGTGTCAAAGTCATAATTCCCAAATATCTCTAGTATTGTACGAATTAAATCCATACCATCATGTCCTATGTCATCCAATCTTCCTATAAAGGGGGATACGTACTTGGCGCCCGACTTGGCCGCTAGTACAGCCTGGTTGGCAGAGAATATCAGTGTGACGTTGACAGGTATGTTGTTGGATGACAGTGTTCTACACGCGCGCAAGCCATCCGGAGTCATAGGAACCTTCACCACCACGTTATTGCCCTTATCGTGTAGCTCCGTGCCCTCCCGAACCATCTCTTCATATTTGGTGGCTACAACCTCCAGACTCACATCACCGCTCACCATGGATGCGATCTCTTCCATTATATAATCAGGGTTCTGGCCTTCACGAAACAGTAGTGAGGGATTGGTGGTTATGCCATCAAGCAGGCCCATGTTATGAAATCTGCGAATCTCATCTATGTTTGCCGTGTCTAGAAATATCTTCATCTTACAAGCTGCCTAACATGCTTGGTAATATTAATTGATGAGAGTCCATGCTGAGCCAGTAAGTCAGACACCTGCGTATCCCGAGCAGACTCGCCAAACGTGTCATCAACGCCCAGTCGTCGCACCATAACAGGATAGGATGATGAGACCGACTCGGCCACTGCCGAGCCCATACCGCCAAGTATGTTGTGCTCCTCGCATGTTAGTATAATACCGGTATCCCTAGCAGCCTTCTCCAGTGCTGTATTATCAATTGGCTTTATTGAGAATGTATCGAGAACCCGGCAGCTGATGCCCTCCCTATGTAGTGTGTCTGCCGCCTCAAGTGCCATGGCAACCGTAATACCGCAGGCGGCAATTGTGCAGTCGGAGCCATCCCGGAGGGTTATAGCCTTGCCCGGCTGCATATGTGGTATTATATACTCATCATATATGATGGCTGTCTTTGAGCGGGCCATACGCATGTAAAACGGACCATACTGTTTTACCATCGCGTGAGTTAGTGTGTATACCGATGCGGCATCGGCCGGAACAAGTACCGTAAAGTTAGGAATGGCACGCATTATTGCAATGTCCTCAAGCTGCTGATGCGAGCCGCCATCGGGCCCGACCGAGAGGCCGCCATGTGATGCCACAAGTTTCACGTTGAGGCCCCGTCTGTCATCCCTTGAAGGGTACGCTATGTTGTTTCTAATCTGATCAACGGCGCGGCCAGGCAGAAATATTGCATATGTACTAGCAAAGGGTATCTTACCCGAATATGCCAATCCGGCAGCCATGGACACCATGTTCCCCTCGGCAATTCCCACATTGAACAGCCTGTCGGGAAACTCGCGACCAAAGCCTGCAGTCTTTAAAGAGTCCGTGGTGTCGGCGCCCAGCACAACCACGTTTGTGTTATTTTGTCCTATCTCAAGTAATGCCATACCATACGCGGCGCGCATATCCGGCATCACAGCAGGCTGCTCTCCCGGGCAATCTTGTTTAGTGTGTCGGACTGTTCCCCCACCACATGTAATGCAATCCAGTCATGTACCAATTTGGAGCCGCCCAGACTGTGTGCTCTGTGTAGTAGCATCCTCTGGCGTGCGTAGGATATACGTCCCCGAATATCATCAATTGCCTGCTTCATATCGGGCTGCCCCACCATGGAGCTGCCACCCACAAAGACGCGGGCGCCATCATCAAAGCAATCTGCAACGTTTAATGTGTTTACGCCGCCATCAGCCTCTACAACACCACCAAAGCCATGCTCGTTTAGTGACTGGATTATGGTTCGGGTCTTTTGGTGTGATTCGTATATATACTTTTGGCCAGACCGGCCAGGAACCACCGACATTACTATAAACTGGTCTAGTGTGGGTACGAACTCTTTTAGCCACGGAGGTATTGGTGTTTGGGGGTTGACGGCCACGCCCACGCCCACATCCACACCCTTTAGATAGTCGTGTATCTCGCCAAACTCAGATACACTACATACCTCGGCATGTACAGTTATTATGTCACTGCCGGCCTCGGCGTATTTTTTTACATGCCGTGCAGGCTGAGATATCATCAGGTGTGAATCAAAGGGAATATCAGTTAATGGGCGGAGCTCCCGTATCTTCTCATATCCAAATGTAACTGTAGGTACAAAGATGCCATCCATCACATCCATGTGTATATAATCGGGGCCAGCACCATCACAGCGTTTTACCTCCAGGTCCAGACGGGTCATATCGCCGGCTATGATGGATGGTGCGACTGCGGCCTGGGACTTTAGTTCATCAAGTATTATTGGAACCATCTCTGGGGAGGGGGCCTTGCCGTGCCACTGGGGATTATCCTCCATATGCCGGACACCCTTACCCTTTACGGTTCTGGCTATTATTATGGAGGGTCGGCCAGATACCTGCTTGGCTCCGCGTATGGCAGAGTCTATCTGCTCAATGCGGTGGCCATCCACCTCTATTACATGCCAACCAAAGGCACGCCATTTATCGGAGGTTCGCCACAGGGTAGGGTCATTCCTAGCCGCAACGGGGTTTGGATTTGGGCCTGTAGCTGCCGCATCAAGCGGCATTACACCCTCTGTATACGAGTCCTGCTGTACATAATTTCTATCAAGTATTACGGTTAGATTGTCTAGTTTGAATTTGGCGGCAGCCATGGTCGCCTCCCATATCTGCCCCTCGTCTGACTCCCCATCACCAATTACAGTGTATATACGGCTGTCCAAGCCATCCATGCGCGCAGACAACGCCATTCCCACCGAATACGACAATCCCGTACCCAGTGAACCCCCGCAAAATTCTACGCCTGGACACTTCATGTCAGGATGTCCCTGTAGTCGGCTGCCTAGGGAACGGAGCGTCTCCACCTCTGACTCGGGTATGAATCCGGATATGGCAAGATGTGAGAACAGGCCTGGTGCTGCATGGCCCTTGGATAATACCAGCCTATCCCTACCCTCCCAGCACGGATTTGCCGCATCATATCTCATATGCTTGTAGAACAGGCATCCAAGTATCTCTGCCATGGAGAATGAGCCACCCGGATGGCCGGAACCCGCTGCCGCAGTAGCCTTTACAATCAATGTTCGGGCCTTTAGCGTGTTGCGCCGAATTATATCATATCTAGAATGCATATATGGAATACCAGCTAAAATTAATAAAAATCTATATTTTCAAATGTCATGGAGATGTAGAATCATCTTGGTAATATCCCGAACCAAATATGAGGTCATCGTGCAATACAAGCCAGGAACGCTTATTCTGATCCATTCCAGTTGAGGGATTGCTGAATACATATTCCACCCATGTACCCTCGTTGTTCTGCAGCTCATCAATAATCACTTCGGCAGGCTTGTCAGAATCAGTTAGAGAGACAGATATCTCACCCACCCTAGTGGGGTCTGCACCATGCGCAAGAACAGTATAGTCTGTAGGACTTAGAATGAATGGATAGCTAGTGTCCGTGGTCCCAATCGAGTTAACAAAGTCGATGGTTTTATCAGGGTCTAATTTATGTATCCTGACAAGCTCCTCAACTACATTCTGGGAGAAGGTCGCATCAGATATAGAATATCTTATTCCAAAGTAGTAATCTCCAGATGCCTGGAACCAGCCGCGTTCATAGAATAACAAAGTGCCTGTGGCAGGATCCGGTACCGGATAACTAAGCCAGACACCATCTGTCTGTGTGTCCAAAAGATCTATTAGTGCATCGATAGGAATTGATGCTCCATCAAGCACCGTACGTGCATTTACACCAATGAATACAGGGTTTTCACTATGAGCCACAACATCTAGACTCTCCCGGTCTAGGGCAAAGACAGCAACATCATCGTATATCTCGCCTACGGATTCATCAATATACTTGAGTATGGCATCACTGCGAACGCTATACTGCTCTACAATCTCACGCATCACCTCCATGGGACGGTCATCATCATCTGATTCAACGACTACAACACCCATCGCCCATGGGTGAATAACACAATGGTAGGGATACTCTCCAGCAGTCTCAAATGTAAAGGCATACGCATCTCCTGGACTTATCCATTCATCCAATATACCATCAGGATGCGGCTCATTAGATGTGACTGTGTGGTCTGTAATATCCTCATTAACCCATACAACCGTCTCACCCGGACTGACTGTAACAGTGCTAGGAGCAAAGCAGTCATCATTTTCTACGCAGCCAGGTAATGAGGAATCCCTACTTAGAATTACCCTGTCGGGCTCATCATGTGTAGCATCCCCAACCTCGGTCTGTATGGAACAGTCAGAGGCATCAAGGCCAAATATAAGCTCAACAAGATCGTCTGTAGACTCACCATACACAGAGCACACAATTGTTAGTACAAAGCTTGGCTCATCATCAGACCCGTCTGCAAAGGCAGTTGGAATAGATATGAGCGCAACAGATAGAACGATCATTACAAGTGGCAAAGTAAATTTATTCATTAGAGGACCTCCCGTAATTATATTTAAAAGTGTTTTTAAATTTGTCTGAATCGTCAAGGATTGGGCAAGTTTTACACGGAGGCCAACTGACTCTGGACTTTTATTAATTAGTAAAAGATCCGTAGCATCCGTCCCTATAACTACAGCGCAAGGAACTCTTCACTCCACCTATGATGCGCCATGACCATCTCTTGGGAGACACTAGGTTTTCGGCGGGAGGCCATCTGGTGAAAGTCATCAAGGGTCAAGTCCCGGGGTTTCTGCAATTCTTCGCCCTCCACGGGATCCCTGTATTCGGGAGACTCAAACAGCTCGTGCACTGTCTTTAGCTGCGCCCCTTGGCAGACATCACGTATGTCGCTGGCACTATATCCATCAAATAGGCGGGCCAGCTCCTGGGGGCGAATGGAAGAGTCCGTATGCAGATCCGAAGTATACTGCTCAAACAGGGAGATTCGTGCCTGTAAGTTCGGAAGAGCGACATATATTCTCTTTTGGAATCTCCGCAGAAATGGCCAGTCCAGTGTCCAGGGTTTGTTGGTAGCCCCTATCACATATAACATTAGATTGTGGCCCTTGCCATTTACGCCATCCATCTCGGTTAGAAACTGATTCTTGGTGCGCACCTCGCCGCCCACCTCGCTGTTTCTGGAACCTAGTAGGGAGTCAACCTCATCAACAAACAATATTACAGGTTTGCCCTCCCGTTCGGCATACTTGCGGGCGACTCTGAACACCTTTGAGACGTTCTTTTCGGCCTCGCCAAGCCACTTGCTCATCATGGCCGAGGCATCCACATTTATGAAGGAGCCATCCATCTCACTGGCAGTGGCAGCGGCCAGCATCGTCTTGCCCGTACCCGGAGGCCCGTACAAAAGCATTCCCTTCGGCCAGCCCAGTGGAAAGAGATCCGGCCTCTTAGTCGGATATATTATGGATTCACGCAGGGCACTCTTGGCATCATCAAGTCCAATCACCTCGTCCCACGTAATGTTTGGCTTTTCATGCATTATCAGTTTTTCAAAGTCATTCTCATCCTCCTGGCGTTGTATTGATGCCTTTTGTTCTTGCGCGCTAGAGCCAGAGTCCACGGCCGGCTCAAGCCTGCTGCCGTTCTGAAGCAGTGTTATCCTGTTGTGATACGACTGGCACCTATCCTTGTATATGGGGTTTAGTTTACTGCCAGGATACAATCCTATCAACTTTGTCAGTGCATCTATCGCCTGCTGGTAGTGTGCGATAGCCATGCCACGGGCACCCTGGGAGTCAAACCTTATGGCATCAGAGGCATATCGGCTAGCATTATTCTCCAATTCTTGAGGTGCTGCACTCATTACTATACCTATGAGCCTTTAAGTTTATAATTTGGGTTGTCAATTTTCTTTGTACTTTTAGTAAAATTTTTTGAGCTTGCCTCAGCAAGAATATTTTCGTCACGCTCGCCGCACAGAGAGAGTTGTACCTCCCGTATGCGCTCGCATGATATCTCATTGTCCACCATTATGCTGTTTATCTCATCGTTGATGTGTGCTAGACCACTGGCTGTCTCGTGCATCACATCACCTAGGCTCTCAAGAAAGCGCAATGTATCCTTTCGGCCCTGATACTTTAGCAGCAGTGACTCTAGGTGAAACAGTACATCTGAGATGTCCTGTACCTCCGTGCGGGACATCCTTCTTGCAGCATCATCTCGTATACCCAGTGAGTTTATCATGTAGCGAATCTTTCGTATACGCTCAGCATCAGTGCGCAGGTCCGTAAACTGGGTCATGATAGTATAATAGTATAATCAGGATATAACCTTCTCATCTTCCTCTCTGCCAATACACAGGACTCCCTTAGCATATCCTCAGATATGTCTCCCGAGTACCTTATTCCGATACGCTGCAATAGCGCAGAGTCCACAGACACGCTCCCCAAGTGGACGGCCAGCTCACACAGTACATTGTTGCATTGGGGAAATTCGAATGACAGTTTGACACCCACCGCCCGCAGCACGCTGATTGTGGGCGGTACGCTGTCATGTATCTGGTCCATGCCGCATATACTCTCTAGGACCTGTCCGACCTTGGCTAGCGCCTCCATGCAGAATATTATTGTATATTGGCGCTTTATTGCTGCATGCTCTGTATCAGCATATTTTATGTCGGTAACGCCACACTCCTGTAGTGTGTCTACAACATTATGTAGGAGATGTCGGGAGTAGCTCAGTCGTGGTGCCAGTGCAACCTGTTGTATAACACTCAATACAGTTGACTATATTATACAGCATATATCAAAGCGTTGTAACTATATTGCCATTCACCGCAGTGACACGGTAACTTGGTACAAGCAATTTGAGCTATATGTAAAGAAATTTAGCTGCTGTTGTTTAACAACTGTTTTCATAATAGGTATATGATGAGTGTAGACAAGTCACTGATGGTGAGCCTAGAGGAGTTTGGGCTCAGTCAGTATGAGGCAAGGGCATACTTTGCAATGATATCAAAGGGGCCCATATCAGCCGCAGTCCTGGCACACTATGCAGACATACCACGCACAAAGGTATACTCCACACTGCAGAAACTCCAAAAAAAGAATCTGGCCACCATGTCGGATACAAAACCCCTGATGTGCTCCGCGGTGGCCCCCGAGGAGGCCTTTGACTCTACAATACAGGATCAGATAGAGAGGGTCAATGCCATGAACTCGCTCATATCCAGTCTAAAGGTCATAAACGACGAATGCAGGAGGGGGCGGGGGGTTGAGGAGAGGCGATACCAGCAGCTCTCCGTAGGGAATATGATCTCCGAGATGCACAAGATAATCGAGGGTGCTCGCAGCAGTATAGACATGGTGGTGAGTCAACGTAGTTATGTAACCGAGAGTCGCAAAGAGGTAGTTGCGGCATGTCGGCGCGGAGTCAAAGTGCGCATAATATTGCCACCGGTCGAGGTGAACGGCGAGGGAGTCGGCATGCTTCCGGGCAGCGCCCAGATTCGTACGGCCACACATGAGTACAACTACATAATAAGCGATGGCGGGAACATGCTGGTGCTGAACCAGTCCGGGGGTGGCGAGGTGCTAGCCATGGCAGATGGCATAATCCATAATTTGGCAGCCCTCTTCAAGTCGTTATGGGATAATAGTATGCAGGCGGACGCGCTGCTAGACTTAAGCCATGCTGAATCTAGGGATGCTTACATAGCCACCGTCATGCTAAGAGAGTCTGGTCTGTCTGCATCACTACAGGCGGCAATGTCAAACAGGGTTCCCGCACTAGCAGATCTCTTAGAGGACAGGGGTGTCATGATATATTCACGTACACTAAATGACCTAGTAGAGCTGGCATCAACGACATTAAAGATAACAAGTAATGGTACAGCAAGACTAGACCCCAACACTGGCACCATATCCCTAGAGTCTAAAGATGATAACGGCCATGCACTTTGCTGGGCACTGGTGCTGGAGGCATATCTTCAGAGGCATGGTTACGGTACAAGAATCATACAGCATAAGGAGTCAAGGAACATACGCATCCATCTGGAGAAGACGGCCTAAATCCTGTCTATACTAAAATGCAAAAGTACGTAGACATTTTCATGCTCTAGAAGTGTGCGCGAACTTATACCCTTCGACATAGGCCAACAATGGATATGCTCAGTGTGGCAGAGTCTTTTATTGATATTACATTTAGCAGGCTGCCGGATATGCCAAATATGCCGGATGAGGTGGTTCTGGCCACAATGGATATGCCGCCAAACTCTTTGCTGGGTCCCAGCATCGTCTTTGACAGATGAGTTACAATGTCGTTTTGTATGTTGGCCTTTATTCGGTACGAGTGTCTCCCCTCCATGTACACATCGCCCCGGCTAGTAGGCTGGCGAACCGGAGTATCAATCTGTACTATGTCGACATTCCGCAACGCATATGATGTGTTATTCATAACCAGTGTATATACAGTAGTGTCACTCCTTAGATCATCTAGTATGGACTCTAACGTAATAGTCATGTACCATATGATATTATTTCGTGTGATGTTTAATCTTTGGGTTTTTTGGGTCACGCATCCAAATAAAACGGTAAAAGCCACGACATGCCCACAACAACAGCACCATCCTTATCCTCTGCAAGCTCGCCACGCACTGCATCCAAGATGTTAAACCGGGACGTAAGGCCTGAAAAGGAGAGCGTTTTGTTTTTTGAAGTTGATCGTACGTAAAAACGATGACGCGTAGTAATTCAAAAAAAAAGAATGGAACACAGCCTTAAAGATCATATACTAATGTATACTAAAGTGCATAAGTCGTGGACGCCTCTAGGACGTAAAAATGTCTATGTACTTTTACTCTCAGATATTGATGCTCGATTCTTTTTTCAGAATACTACTCGTGTACCAAATGAAAAATTAATGGTTTTTATTACCAATCATGGGTGTTATAAACAATTTTTTGGTACTGAATTGGCTATTCAAAAAGCAAAACACTTTCAAATAAAGCCGGTTAGGGATGCATCGTCCCCATGCTTTGGCCCAACCACTACGGCAATGTGTGATTGCCCGGTATGGTGGCCTGCTGCGCATCACCATATGGCCGATGTGTTTTAGTGGGGGCATTCTCCAACTTTTAGGCATCATTGATATGAGTGTTGAGTCACCCACAGGACTCAAGAAATAATTAATGCTGTATATCACATATAACATGATAAAGGATAGACTAGAAGAGTTAGGAATTGTCTTGTCAGATCCCCCTCAACCAGCTGGCGCCTATGCTCCGGTTGCCATATCAAAAAATCTGGTATTTGTATCAGGCCAGGTGCCGATGCAAAACGGCATAATCAAGTATAAGGGAGTGGTGGATGATGCCAACATCGATGTGGCAAAAGAATCAGCTAGGCTGTGCGCCATCAATATACTTGCACAACTAGAGAAAAAAATAGGTCTGGAACGGGTACAGAAATTTGTTCGCTTGAATGGATTCATACGGGCAGGCTCTGACTTTACGGCGCATCCACAGGTAATTGATGCAGCATCCAATCTAATATTTGGTATATTTGGCGAGAGGGGCCGGCATACGCGAATAGCTGTAGGAGTATCCAGCCTGCCCCTAGGCTCAATGACAGAGATAGATGCAATAGTACAGATTTGAAGTATATATCGAATGAGTGCTGCCTGGCAAAACTTGGCGGTGTGTTGTTACAGGCATAATCAGACTATCTGTGAAGTCAGGTCATACCTGCTTCTCCAGGTAGATGATTGTTTTTTAGTATGAACCAAGCTTTTTTCACAATATGATCAGCCAAAATTGAACTCGTAAATGTGGTTAATAATACGT
>VXON01000181.1 GCA_009840065.1 Cenarchaeum sp. SB0662_bin_33
TAAGCGATATAATAGAAGGAATATTCGGAGCCGAAGAGACTTAGGGACACCAAATGTACTGCAGGTTCGTCGGTGACGACAACAGAAAGCGGTTCGCCAAGGGGAGGGCCATATCTTGGAATATCAGAGTGCTCAACTGGTTCTGGTGGGCCAACCGCCTAGGCATACCGATACCCTCGTATGGAGCCCCGCCGGAGGCGGTGTACGCCATAGCACTACCCATCAGCGATGGGATAGCCTGCCAGTGGGACTTGTGCACAAGTCCCTGCTAAAAACTTGGCAGGACTGGTCCTGATGAATAGTGGAGAATTACGCACCAACCCCGACTATACAAGAACCCTCAAATATTGTATGATGTGAAACCATAATGTTGCCGGGGTCGCCTAGCCTGGTAGGGCGCGCGCCTGGAAATCATAGACCACAAAGCGCGTTCTCGCAAGGGATCGGGAGTTCAAATCTCCCTCCCGGCGCCATCATTTCCATATTGATACTGTGATCCAGTCCTGTACTGTGAAACCGTCGGCATCTGTGCCTTCGACGGATATGCGGTATAGGCCCTCTAGTACTACATTCCCATCATTCTTTGTCTGATTCCAGACAATTGTGTCATCTAGGCCCGGTGAGAGGACATTGTACGCACGCTCACCTGCATCATACATGAGCATTCCTGAGAGGCCGGTTATACGTAGGTTCCACTGCTTAGAGGTCTCCAAGGGCATGGTTCCTGTGTTTATCACCCTTACCTGTATGGGTTCGCCCCGCTTGTAGTCGTTCTTGTCTGTCGTGACGCTGATTGATGCCCCCTCTACGTATGTCAGACCGTTGTTGTCTAAATTTAGGAGTATCAGTCCTGCAACCAGCCCTGAAGCCGCACCCACGGACATAAAGACCGCCAACACCTTCTGTGACAATTACGGGTGCCTTCCCTTTGTACGCCAACGTCGCGGATAAGTATCAGGAGCCATTATTATGCGGCGTGTCTCAAAACAGTGCCCCTTTGTGGCATCTTTGATCTCTGACTCGGTCATTATGCATTCGGCCAGTGCAACGGCCTCTCCCTTTTGAGTGTATACGGCCACCATCTCTTTCCGGTTCAACTCCGGCGACATCTGTAGTATTCCAGGTACTGCCAGCTGCGCCCCATGACAGAGTGCGTCTACTGCAGAGTCCCGAATTACTATGGATTTTAGTTTGCTGAGCGCCACCTCGACCGGATATATCATGGATCTCAGCAGCGCAGAGTCCCCATTCTCCTTCCATGTGTCGTATGCATCAGAGAGGTGGTGAAGTGTGATCAGATTGTTCTGTTCTGTAAACTGGTTCACCCTTGTGCGCCGCAGCTCAATCATTGTGGCACCCGGACCCAATATTTCGCCCATGTCGTAGAGCAGCTTTCGAATGTATGTACCTGACTCGCACGTTATGCGCAGCAGCGCCAGCCGTTCCTTCTGCTCTAGTAGTTTTATGCTGTGTATTGTCCGGGTACGGGTGCGGCGGCGAACGCTGGAACGCTGGGGCGGCCTTTGGTATATCTTACCTGTAAACTCGGATAATACCTCATCCAACCTCTCCTTTGTGGGTAGTGTGTGAAACCTGCAGATCGCATGATACTCCTTGGGGCCATACAGTAACACCCCAAGAGCCTTTGTTGCTTCGCCCAGGCCCAGAGGCAGCACCCCTGATACCTGAGGGTCCAGCGTTCCACTGTGGCCCACCTTTGGAAGATTTAGTATGCGCTTTGTCCAGGCTACAGTCTCATGACTGGTGGGCCCGGGTGGCTTGTCCAGCAGTATTATGCCATACTTTAACAGCTGCTCCATACTGCGTCTATCATAAGCGGTACCGTATGCGGGATCAGTTATATCCTGGTCTATCTCGACTAGGCCTTCCAGCTGGGATAGTGTCATAACATGTCATCCAACCTTTCAACCACCTCAGTTATGACCTGAGAAATCTCCTTGCCATCCGTATGTATGATTACATCAAAGATATCATCATCCATGCCAAAGTCAAATCCATAATTGTTCTTGTATAGTGTGTGGTTCCGCTTGTACCGGTCCCGGGCAACCCTGTGCGCCTGTTCAGCATCCACACCGTCCCGATTCTGTAGTCTGCGAGCACTGACACTCTCGGAGCACTCCAGCCACACCCGTATGGCGTCCGATGTCAGCCAGGGTAGCGTATAGCTTGTTATTATCACATCTCCCTGACGACACATCCGCAGTAACTGTCCGTCTATCATCCTATCAAAGTCAAAGTTCTCCTCACGCATGGCCAGAAAGTTCATGCCATCGACAGTATCCCACCAGTCCTCACCGGCAGGGGCAAAGCCCTCTTTTACGGCTACCTCCTTTAGTATGTCACCCCCACTGACGCAGTTCATCTTGTATATGTCGGCCAGCCGGCGGGCGATGGTGGACTTTCCCACTGCGGGCGGTCCGGACAGTATTATGGCGCGGGTCAATTGAGTTCCATAGTGGTCTTTGTGATCTTCATAATTATACCACTAAACGCTATGGATGATAGAAAGTACCACGCCCACAAAAATATCGCATTCTCGGCCTCGCATACATGATCCGGATCGGCAGCCTGTTCGGCGGTACATGTCAGCTGAAAGAAATCTCCTGGTATGACGTTTAGCGATACGGGAGATATGGCTACTGTATACGAGAACAGGTATGGCAGAACAAAGTAGAAAATCAGTATCAGGGGAATGAACGTAATCATCATGGGACGAAGATTCATCTGCATCATCTCCATTGAGAGCTTGTTCATGTATGCGGATTTTTTGTTTAACTGGTTTATGCGTTCCTGATCCTTTGATCGAAATGCTGCCATCCTCTCCTTGTTGAAGGCCCTAGTCTCCTTCATTATGCGCCGCCACTTTACCTGGTCTATCATCTTCTTTCGTATCGCAGAGTTGAGCAGGTTTAGTAATATGCCAAATCCTGACACTGCAAACGCCGCTGCAATCAGCCCGGCTATTACGGGGTCATCACTGCCCAAGGCGCCCCGGTCGCCTCCTAAAAATCCTAGAAAGCCACCATCATCCTGTAGAAATATGCCCTGAAGCAGCAGGAGTATGCTTTCCATGATACTATAACCCTAAGGCCCTTATTACATCATTTGCTGTCTCGTCCAAACGACCCTCCCGGTTTACGACCGGCTTTACAGGGGATCCGGATACCACCGAACAGGCCGATATCATGGCGGCCTGCAGGTCCATCTCCTGCTTTATCACATTCATGGTCACCATGTCGCGGTGTCTGGTGGGATCATTCATACGCCGGTTGTATATCTCTTCAGGCTTTGCCGAGACTGATACGTAGTTGGTAGGTTTTATTATGTGGAGTATGTTCTCTGGAAGTCCCGGATAGTAGCCCGAGGTGGTACTGATGAAGGCATGAGTATCTATTATTACTATGTCACACTCCTCGGCAGCAATACGCTCGGCAGCGGTTCTCTGAAGATCTTCCTGCTCGTTGGTGGGAAGGCAGCGAAGGGCATCCCGGTCATGTATACCTATACGTTCTGCCTCCTCTAACATGGCAGAGCCGAAACTCTTGACCTGGATCGTCCTGCCGCTAGCCCTTATCCTCTCTACTATCACATTTACAAGCGAAGTCTTTCCCACACCGGGTATGCCGACCATGACTATGCGTTTAGCGGCGACCAAGAAGAGCACCCAAACGAGGCATGACCACTTCGACCTGTTCCCGGACTAACTGCGTATAGTAGTTTATCAGTATGTCCACCATCAACAGCACACCAATCCCAGTACCAAAGACTCCTAGTACATCTGAGACTCCTGCTAGTACGCCTAGAACCACGGATCCCAGTATTGTAACTGATGGTATGTACTTGTTCAACAAAGCCTCGATGGGCTTGTTGGATCTCCGGAATCCAGGCACTTGGACATCCGCATCCAGTAGGTTCTGGGCCGCACTCTTTGGCGAGAGGCCGCCCAACTCCACCCACAGGCGACCAAATACCACTACAATTCCTACCATGAATAGTATGTAGGCAATGGCCCTTGTGGGATCTGCCGCGGCTATCTCCAGTCCCCGGGGTGGCGTAACATAGTATATTATGCCCCCGATGGGCGTGGATGGATTTGTGGGATCAAACTGTCCTATTATATTCCAGAATACGTCAGTATTGCGTGGATTCACATTGGACCATATCATCTGTCCCAGAAAGATGGCGTTTGCGGTCAGTGCGGATGCCAGTATCACCGGTATGTTGGACACGTACATCATCTTGATGGGATAGACTGCCGAGAAGCCCCTGTACCGTGTGGAGACTATGGGTATCTCTATCTTCATGCCCTGCGTGAATACAAGTATCGCTAGTATGCCCCCTGTGAGGAAGAGCCCAAATATGCTGGGCAGCTGGTTCATCCGGAAGAAGACATTGGAGAGGTCCCCGGCCATCGCCGACTGTATTACGTATGGTAGTATGCCTATGCTTCCCCCATCCCCTGCCGGCAACGGGGAGAATATGCTCCATAGTATCTGTTGTGTCACACCCGCCATTATGAACAGACTAATGCCACTACCAAGACCCCATCCTTTTTGGATCATCTCGTCCAGAAACATTATCAGTATAGATGCGGCCATCAACTGACCGATCATTACGTATAGGTGTGATGGGTCCATGATGTTGGGGCCGTACACAGCTATGGCGTATACTATGGATTCGGCGACAATCACTATATATGTGACCAGCTTTGTCGCAGTCTGAAATATACCCCGTTCCTCAGGCTTCTTAAAGTCAAACTTTAGTATCTCAGAACCCCGCAACAACTGCATCAGTAGGCCCGCCGTGACTATGGGGCCTATGCCCAGCTCCACCAGCGTTCCCTGTTGGG
Organism: Cenarchaeum sp. SB0662_bin_33; assembly: GCA_009840065.1. Taxonomy (GTDB): domain Archaea; phylum Thermoproteota; class Nitrososphaeria; order Nitrososphaerales; family Nitrosopumilaceae; genus VYCS01. Next base: position 4,871 of record VXON01000181.1, read on the forward strand.
ATGCAAATATAACCCTGGCAAATGCCAAAAAGTCCATCTCGGGGGTTACTGCTCCAAACAGCGGAGTCTGACCCATAACCATGTATATCAGAAGGGCCACACCACTCCACAGCAGTCTCTTCTGCAGTGAGAGCTTCTTCTTTGGTTTGGGTACCTGGGGCAGGTATGGTTCAACCTTGAATACTATCTGGCGGATTATCTCGGTGGGTGTTCTGTTAGCCATTGTCTGTGAGTACCTCGCCGCCCGCGGCCTTTACCTTTTCATTCGCCGACTTTGTCGAAGCAGGAATTTTGACTGTATATGGTTTGGAGACACTGCCACCTCCCAGAAGTTTTTCGTATCCGGCCCTACCCAAATCTATTACATGTCTGTCTCCCTCCAAACTACCATATGAGCTATATAGATCATTTAGGTCCCGGACACTGGCCCACTTTCTTGTGACGTTGGGATGTGGGGGCCGAGTAGATCCATGACCAAAGTGGTGTGGGTTATACTTTAGCATGGATGAATAGTGGTGCTTTAGCTGTCCTGAGACCCCAAGGCCGCCCTTGTGTCCACTGGCCCGGTGCTGGGCCACCTGTCCCCACCCGTGATTTCTAGAACCCCTGTACCTTCTTGTCTTGCGGAGTCGGGTAGCCATGTATTATATCATCCTCCTTATTATGTCGGGTAAATCCTTGTTCTTTCCCAGTATACCCTTCTGTCCTGCCAGACGCTTTGTACTGCGCTTAAAACCTAGTCGTGGGGGTGCTAATGCGAACCATGGTTTCAGCGGCTTTAGCTTGGAGAGGGCAACCCTGCCCGTATACAGGGACTCGGCTATTGCATCATGGTTTTCATAACCCATCTCCCTGATGTCCGCATCCGTTAGGGGCCGGTAGCCACTCTTTCGGGCCCTCTTCTCTACCAACTCCCTTGTTATATCCTCGGGGGCCTCACACCATGACACAAACGTCTGTATCTTTTGCAGCATACCTCTTGTGGAATCCGTCGCTGGCACTATCGTTGCCCTATACTTCTTCTCCAGCTTGAAGAGTTTCATGGTGGTCCGGGCCCAATGTGGCACATCCGCCTGTCCCTTTATGCGTAGTATGAGATATGCCTTTGCCATTACGCGTAATCACCCCTGACTAAATGTCTGCCTCAGACAATTTAAGATTGCTTTTGATGTAGAGTTCATTGTGGCCGTAGATCCTGTTGCCTTTGTCCATGCGTCCTGTAGGCCTGCCAACTCTAATAGCCGTTTTATCTTTCCACCTGCAACCAGTCCCAGACCCCGGGGCGCCGGTAATATCTCTATGGTGACACTGCCGCCCTTGCCACGTATCTTGAATGGAACGGAATGTTTCTGGTCGCATCTGCACTCCCAACTACCGCAACCCAGCTTCACTGGACTGACGTTCAGATATGCTTGGTTGGTGGCCTTTTCAATGGCAATACGCATCTGTTTGGACTTGCCCTGACCCACTCCTAGATAGCCGTTCTGGTTGCCTGCCGCAACTATCGCCTTGAACCGGGTGGATTGGCCGTTGGATGTCATCTTTTGTATTATGCCAACATCGACCAGCTCGGTCTTGAGGTCTGGCAGTAACTTCTTTACAATACCCGCCTCCTGTATACGCAGTCCTTGTTCTATTATCTCCTCAATACTGGTTATAGCTCCCCCGTTGACCTTCTTTCCTAGTGCCGTTATTGGAGTCCATATCTCTTCGGTATCCCGTCTTGACCTATTCATTGTGCGGGTACCTCCTTATCGATGGCCGACTTGAATGTTTCAACATCATTTTTAACTGTGAGGTGTTCTCCATTTAGTCTTTCCTGTGGGGGGAATGCCTCCGGGCTCGCGGGAATATCCAGTCCCGCATCTACCAACCCCTTTAATGCTGCGGCAATTCGTTGTGTGTAGCGTCGTGTACCCGTGTACAGTATGGCCTGCTTTATTCCGCCACGGAGCGCCCTTCTACCTGCCAGATAGCCTGTCAGATAGGCTGCTGGAATGTTCTTACGGGAGCCCTTCCAGCCATCTTTTAACAGTACCCGGGAGTGGGCTGATGCGACAACCTGATCCCCGGCCAGTCTTGGCTGTAACACCTGCACCTGCGTATTTTCGTTGGATATCAGTACCGTGACAAAGTGTTTTTTTCCCATAAGCATGGTTTTACGCTTCCTATAGTTGGTCTTTTCCTCTCGTAGTCGGCGTAATATTTTCGAGTAAGCCATGTATTGCGCATGATTTACTATATGTTTTATATACGTTGGTTCCGCGTGCAAATACCTCGCACTGCCGGAATTGGTGATGTGACACCACATCCGTAAAGACTAGTCCGATAAAAGCTGCCGCAGCAGCGCCTTTTGTGAGTGCAGACGGTTTTCGGCCTCATCCCATACGACGGACCTGGGCCCATCTATGACTGATGATGTGACCTCGCTACTCCTAGTGGCCGGAAGGCAGTGTAGAAATATGGCATCACTCTTTGCTAGAGACATCAGAGAGTCGTTCACCTGATACTTTGGGAATAATTTGGAGATGCGGGTACCATCTGTGTCGTGTATTGACTTGAATGTGTCGGTCACTATGACATCGGCATTCCTGGCGGCCTCTGAGGCATTCTCGGTCAGTTGTATCTCTGTGTGGTCTTTGGCAAACCGTACTGCTGATGATATGGGCTGGCATTCTTGGGGAGTGGCAACAGACAGGCTGGCTCCTGAGAGGGCAGCACCATAAATTAGAGAGTTGCAGACATTGTTTCCGTCGCCCACCCACGCTATGCGCAAATCCTGCAGTCTGCCCTTGTGTTCAAGTATAGTGGTAAAGTCTGCCAATGTCTGACATGGATGGAAGGAGTCTGAGAGGCCATTTATAACAGGTATGGTGGCGTGTTTTGCCAATGCCTGTATAGAACTATGATCATACACCCTAGCCATTATACAATCCACATATCTGGACAGCGTCCGGGCAGTATCCTCAATGGACTCCCCCCTACCCAGCTGCATATCCGATGAGGACAGGCTCAATGCATATCCTCCCAACTGATACATACCAACATCGAAACTGACCCGTGTTCGTGTGGATGGCTTTTGAAATATCATCGCTAGTGTCTTGTTTTGCAGTGGTCTGTCCTGTGGAATATTGTTCTCACTCTTCATTTTGATGGTTGACTTTAACAACCCATCAAACTCGTCCGCGGTGAGCTCCCCTAGCGTCAGTATGTCCTTGGTTTTTAGCATCATCTTCTAAAGAACCCAAACATACCCCGCTTCTTTTTGTGTTTGCGTCCTGACTCTTTCTCCGACTCTGGCATCTCTTGTGCGGCAGGCTCATCGTCTATTTCTGTATCCGGAGTGGGCCCTCCATCATCCATATCCTGGAACTTTTTTTCGACAACCGTGGACTCTGCAAACTCTTTGTGTACCGGACGATCTTTGGCTATCCAATTTTTTATATCTGATGCCAATACATGGGCGGCCTCATCAGACTCGGGAGGCGGCACATCATGCATCTCTGAGTATACTGCAATATCAGAATCTGATATCCCCTCAAACGGGTCTGCCTGAATATCTCTAGATTTCTGCCCGGTCTCCCCCTCTAGTTCTTTGATGATGTTATACGACTCTTGGCTTGCAGGCATATCTGCCGATGCTGGTGATTGTTGCTCATCAGATTTGGCATCTGGTATTATCTTGGCATCCTCTGCGACTGCCCCCTGCGGCTTGGACTCCTGCATATTACTATCTGTGGACTCTGTTGCATGGTTCGGTTCCTGCTTTATGGTTTTATCGTCTGTGACATCTAGGGCGGTCTCCTCTGAATTCACCTGCTCTTTAACCGCAGAAGGCTGCGCCCCCTCTCGTATAGGCCGACCACTGACTATCCAATTTTTTATATCTGATGCCAATACATGGGCGGCCTCATCAGACTCGGGAGGCGGCACATCATGCATCTCTGAGTATACTGCAATATCAGAATCTGATATCCCCTCAAACGGGTCTGCCTGCTTGTGTTCTGGCACACTTTTGGCATCATGTATGCCGGCAGCCTCTGTCTCATCTTTTGTATCAGATACTATATCATCATACAATACATCGTTATTATCTGTGGATGCCGGGGCCACCAAGGCTGCCTGTATCTTTGCAGCAAGCTCCTCATCCATACTCTCCCTTTCGCCCAATATGGCCTCCACAAACGACTCCCACCTGAACTCCTTCAAATCCGGATACTCCTGACCTACTCCTAGGTATAGTATTGGCTTTGATGTAATCTTTACAATTGATAGGGCCGAACCACCTTTGGTATCCGCATCGCTCTTGGTGAGTACGGAACAGTCAAAACTGGTATAGTCGTGAAACTCGCGAGCCTGACTTATGGCATCATTTCCTGCTAGGGAGTCGCCCACGAATATCTTTAGATCTGGATTTACAACATTTGTTATCTTCTCTATCTGCTGCATCAGGTTGGTACTTGTCTGTATGCGGCCTGCCGTATCGATGAGTACGCAGTTTGTGCGATGTGACTTTGCATATAGTACTGCATCCCGGCAGACGGCCGCGGGGTCTGAGTTGTAGTTTTGGGCAATAATTCTGACTTGGAGTTTTTCAGCATGCTCACGAATCTGTTCTATGGCGCCGGCCCTGAAGGTATCGGCTGCGGCTACGGTTACAGTAAAGTTGTTACTCTTCAACATGTATGCGAACTTTGCTAGTGTGGTGGTCTTGCCGGTACCGTTTATACCAAGAAACACAATGACATATGGCTCATCCCTTGCATTCTTTTCACGTATACGCTCAAACAGGTCCAGACTTCCGGCATTTTGAAACAACCGTGACACTGATTCGGTAAGGGCGCCCCTTACAAAGGACTCCAACTGCTTTTTGTTTACGGCTGTTCCCACCAGCCTTCTCTTTAGGTCAAGGCCTATCTCCTCAACAACCTCTAGGGCCACATCCGACTGTAAAAGCGACATCTCTAAATCCTCAAGAACCTCCTCAATGTCGGATTCACTCAAGTCTCTCTCTGCGATAGTCTTTGAGAATCGGGTAAAGGATTTGCGCAGACTATCAAACATATCAGTTACCTGGAGGAGGCTCTTTTGGCATATTTGCCCTTGCGAAATATTCGTCTATGGCCTCCATTCTATTGATGATGGTTCTTTGATCACTAGTGATTTTATTCAGGTTTGCGTTCTGTTCGGCTAAATACTTTTCCAGATAATTTATTGCAGTCTCTATATCCATCTCTATAATGACCCCCTTTCCCACCGCTGTTAACACGGTACTGTCTGTTTGAATGCTGGCCTTTGCCATCACGGGTCCGCCTAGGGCTACTATTGAGCTTAGACTCTCCCCGTTCTTTATTGCCGTCAGGGATTTTATAGAGTTGTTGGCAGTTGTGATATCTAAACGAGTGCCTCGTTCTTGCACGTTAATACCCGCTAGTATCTTATCCAAATGCATCCTTTCGTATTGCAGACTAGCATCTTCACTCATGGTATATGTGATAAGGTTGGCGGTTATAAACTAAATTGCCTTAGTTGCAGCACAACTCCAAAAAAGACATAATACCTTTAATCTTACCTGTTACATGGGCGAGATTACAAGAGAGCAGGTTGAAGAGATAGTCCGCTCCAAATTTTTGGTAGCCGATTCGCAGATGAATATGTTCTCACAAGAGTTCCGCATATTGGACTTGAACTGTACAGACAAGTTCGCAGACCTAGCAAGAACTCTGGAGGGTGGCAGATATGTATGTCGACTGCTGGAACGGGATGGCGACCGATATATACAGATACAAAAGTTTACTCCTCCAAAACCTGGCAGAATCCTAGGCTCCTCAATGACTCCTAGAATACTCTTTGTTGTGGTATGCGCCTTTGTAATGATAGATGGGTACTATCGTACTGTGCAGACTAATCAGATTACGCCTCTGGGGGACCCAATACAGATGGCAGTAATATACACAATTGCCCTGCTGGGAATATTGGGAGTGCATGAGATGGGTCACCTGATAGCTGCCAAGATTCATCGGCTCAAGACCACATGGCCATTCTTTATTCCGGGAATACCCATAATCGGAATTCCGACACTGGGCGCCTTTATACAGTCCAGCGGACTGACCATAAATCGCAAGATCCTGTTTGATGTGGCTGTGGCCGGACCACTGGCTGGAGCAGTAGTGGCAGTGATTGTAGTTCTGATTGGTGCATGGACGGCGCCTGTAATTGATGAGGGGGCAGCTAGCATGCTGGAGTCACAAGGCGTGCTGTCCGAGTTTCAGTTTGGCGAGTCGATACTGATGCATGGTTCCCTGGAGCTGTTTGGCAAGTCTTCCTCCGGGGTGGTGATATTGACCCCTATACTATGGGCATCCTGGATTGGATTTCTGATTACATTCCTAAATCTTCTACCTGCCTGGCAGTTGGATGGGGGGCATATGGCCCGAACCATACTGGGAAGCTCTGCCCACCGATATGCCACATATGCCAGCATAGGCGTATTGGTACTGTTGAACTACTGGGTAATGGCAATACTGATACTGGCTCTTAGTTGGAGGAATCCGGCGGCCACGCCCCTAGATGATGTCTCACCACTACCACAGAATAGAAAGGTGATATATCTAGGAGTGGTGGTTCTAGCCGTTGTCTGCGCCCCCATCCCGGCTGGAATACTGCCCTAGTAATATTCTGGACGCATCTGGGATTATGGTGATTTTGTGACGCGGATTATCTTTTACAATCTCATCTATGACATGCTGTGACATACGGACAAAATTCATACTGAGGGACGACTCATACATCTGAGGCAGTGCCGATACAAGTGTTATGTCTACCTTCTCGTTAATGGACTCTAAAAACAACAGCCCCTCCATGCCGGATATGTACTGGGATGGATGGTGCAGATGGTCCGTTGTCAGCCGCCCCTCTGTATACTGGCGTAGTGCCTCTGAACCCAGACCCATGCCGCACTCGGCCAGTAGCACTGCCCGGCCTCCTGACTTTAAGGCCAACCACAGATTCCAGAGGGAGGGGAGGGACCCTGACAGCGTACTTGATGCGGATACGTCCCCCACACTGCCTATCACACTGGAGAATGCATGCCTTCCCTGTTGCATGTGCCGATCTGCCAGGCGTGTTATATCTGATGATGCAGGATGTCCCACATGCATGTCCCTGATGCCGTCCCGCCCCCCAAGTATGTCGATGGACTTTACCTCAAACCGGTCTGCAAATTTTTGAGCTATTTCATATGATGGCGTGCTGCTGGCGGGCGATGGCGTGTCTGCCACCCTATTTTTGTATGCCTTTAGCATCATCTCTTCTCCAAACCGGCGCAGCAACCTCGTACAGGCACTCTCGTATCCGAACAGGCCATCGGGTATGATCTCGGACACAAAGATCATGTCGGCATCAGGAGAGTCTGTGCCTTGAAACGAGTCTACCCGGCACCCTTCGGGCAGACCCCCTCTTAGTGATGGTATCATGTATCGGTCAGTCAGTATGGTTGGAAATGGCAGGGACCTCTGCTCACACATCTTGTACATATGGGAGATAATCTGGTGCACTGATGGCGTGTTTTGTAGTATGACCAGCGTACCTGATAATACATCTGCTAAGGACTCATCTAGACTCTCCTCTGATACTGTCCCTGGGTCTATTTCAAAGACGGTTCTCAGATTCTCAGACTTGATGTCTAGGACCGAGTGACCCGTACCATAACTCAACCACACCTCTGGCATAACATAACCTGGCAGATACGTCATAAGGGTTTTAGGCCTCTCTTTTGCAGCGCATCTCTTCATGTATAATGTCTACAAAATATAGTTAAACGGCATACGCACAAAACTACCCTTTGCCAAATTCGGCAGTCTGAAATATTACAATCCCTTTGTGGCAAACCACACACGACAAAAAAAATCAAAAAAGCTACAACTTATCTTTTATACAACCTTGATCTCACCGTTCTTTCGTGGTACGTTGAGCTGTATCTCATTGCGAAACTCGGAGGTATATCCGCCAAGAATTTGGACCCTGTCACCATTGCTGACCTTTTTGATGTTATCTTCCCAGAGAGAGATCTTGATTCGGTCATTGCCATCGCTAATATAGGCATCACATACCTGTTGCTCTCCATACCTTGTTTTAACCGTTCGTGGCTCTGAGAGATCTTCAATCGTGCCCTCTACATCTATGTTGTCGCGTCTTGATTTTGCTTCTTTTATGCTGATCATGCAGAAAATATTATAATCAACAATATATTCTTTTTAGACTGAACATGGTAGTGCGTACAATTGACAAACCGATATTTTCTTATACGTGGCGGAAGTGGAAGAGTCATGCATAGTCTACCTACTTTTATAATGTCAGATGCTGTTATTGCCATGCAGATGGGTGGAGTTGCTTTTGTGCAATCTGGAGATGTACATTGACTAATATTTTTAAAATAGACAGGCTGTGCAGCAAGGGTGATTCCCTCTTTGATGAAGGAAAATACCGATATGCAATCAGATATTATGACAAGGTAATAAAGGTCGTCCCCAACCATGTGGATGCCCTGTCTGGAAAGGGTGATTCACTACTTGCACTGGAGAGATACCCGGAAGCCATCAAATTTTATGATAGGATGCTGTCAATATACCCGGATCACACTGATGCCCTACGCAGCAAGGGTATTGCCCTCTACAACACCGGAAGGCACGAGGATGCCATAGCATGTTACAATAAAACGCTGAACCTCAATTCCGATCACGAATTTACGCCAAACCACAGGGGTGATGCCCTCTCTTGGCTGGGGAGATACAACGAGGCCATTACATGTTATGATGAGGTACTGGCAACCGACCCTTATCATGTCGATGCCCTACGCCACAAAGGTGATGCCCTCTATGCTCTAAAGAGATACGACGAGGCCACCACATGTTATGACAGTATACTGAAAGTCAATCCTGATGATGTATCTGCCCTACACTATAAGAGCGATTCACTCGTTAGGGAGGGGAGATATGATGAGGCCTCTTCATACTTTGACAGAATACTGACAGTCGATCCTGACAGTGCAAAGATACTACACAACAAGGGTATGTCCTTACAGCATAGTGAAAGATACGATGAAGCCATCGAATACTATGACAAGGCACTGGCAGCCGACCCGGATCACCCACACACTCTGTACCATAAGGGTAATGCTCTCCTTGCGTTGAAGAGATACACTGAAGCCATTATATGCTATGACACGGTACTGCTAATCGAGCCTGGCAATATGAGTGCCTTACACAACAGGGGTGCTGCCCTTTATAGTAGTGAAAAATACAAGGAAGCCATCAGCTGTTTTGAGACGGTACTTGCAGCCTACCCAGATCACATAAATGCACTACACAACATGAGTAATGTCCTCTGTAATATGGGGAGATACAAGGAAGCCATCCCCTACTATGATAAGATATTGGCAGTTGAGCCTGACAATGGGGAAACAATACAAAACAAGGCTGATGCACTCTATTATGATAGTAAATACCATGAAGCCATCACATATTATGACAAGGCACTGGCAGCCGACCCCGATCGTGGTTATCTCCTATTCCAAAAAGGTGAGTGCCTCTTTGCTCTGGATAGATTCAACGAGGCCATCACTTGTTATGATGGGGCAATTGTAGCAAATCCTGGCAATCTGCTAGCACTGGACAGTAAGGGTATGGCACTCTATTGTGTTAAAAGATACCATGAAGCCATCAGATGTTATGATAGGGCACTGGCAGCCGACCCCGATCATACATTTACAATACACCAAAAGGTTATAGTCCTCTCTCAACTGGAGAGATACGATGAGGCAGTCGTATGTTGCGACAGGATACTGGCAGTTAAGCCCGACGATTTGGATATCCAACACGAAAAAGGTTACTGCCTCTATATGTTGGATAAAAACAGAGACGCCATCGCATGTTACGACAAGATACTAGCAGTTGAGCCCGACGATACGATTGCCCTATTCCAAAAGGGTCTGGCATTCTATGATGAGGGGCAACACCAGGAAGCCATTGCATGTTATGATAGTATACTAAAAATCGAGCCTAACGATAAGGATACCCTATTCCAAAAGGGCCGGGCACTAGATGAGGATGGAGAATACAAGGAAGCCATCACATGTTTTAATCAGGCATTGGAGATTGACCCCTATAATATGGATGCCATATTCCACAAGGCTGAGGTCCTATTTGGGCTGAATAGATATCAGGAAGCCATAACATGTTACGACAAGATACTGGAAACCAACTCTGACGATATAGTTGTCTTGTACAACAAGGGTAATGCCCTCTGTAACATTGATAGATACAAGGAAGCCATCACATGTTACGACAAGGTACTGACAGCCGACCCTGACTATACAGATGCCTTGTACAACAAGGGTGATGCCCTCTATAACTTGGAGAGATTCAGGGAAGCCATCATGTATTATGATGAGGCACTAAGAGTTAACCCCGACAATATAAATATACTATACGACCTTAGTGATGCCCTCTTTAGAACAAACAGATACAAAGAGGCCATCATGCGTTACGACCAAATCCTGGCAGTAGAGCCCGACGATACGGATACACTGTACCAAAAGAGTCATGCTCTCTACATACTGGGCAAACACAAGAAGGCCATGGCATGTCACGACGAGATACTGGCAGCTATATCCAACGATACAGTACAATTAGAGAACATTGGCAACTCCCTCCATACGATGGAGAGATACGAGGAAGCCATCAAATATTACGACAGGCTGCTGGAAATAGACCCCAACAATAAAGCCGTCCTGTGCAACAAAGGTTTTATCATGTGTCACTATGAAAAATACAAGGAAGCCATCATGTATTATGACAAAGCACTGGTAGTAGACACAGATTACATGCATGCCCTATCCGAAAAGGGTACGGCGCTCCTTGTGCTGAATGAATATGAGGAGGCCATTGAATGTTACGACAAGGTACTCGCAGTCGAACCTGACGATACATATACTCAATATGCTAAGGGTTTTTCTCTCTATTTGTTGGAGAGATGCGAGGAGGCCATTGAGTGTTATGATGAAATAATTGCACTTGACCCCGATCACATAGGTGCATTGTACTACAAGGGTATGGTCCTCGCTCATTTAGGGAGGTACAAGGAGGCCATTGAATGTTACGACAAGGTACTCACATTAGAACCTGACAATCTAGATGTCATAAACGACAGGGATGCTGCACTATATCCTGATGAAAAAGGTAACTTCTCGTAACAGCTCTGCAATGGGAAGTTAGGTATGGAAAGGCTAAATGCTCTGAAGAACTGAGTGTTTTATGTACGCATGATGTTTGGTGGATACTGGAGCATATGATCAAAATCTATGAATATGCAATTTGTGAAGCTAGCCAAATTCGTGATGCAGATGGAAGAAAAATTATACTGTCCGCAATACATGTGCTCATCACATTTAGCATTCCTAGTGATGATACACAAACATTATGTGCTGACACAAGCTGGAACCATGGATTCCTGCGGTAGTGGAATCATATCTATATTACCATCAAGATAATCCTTTACGAAATGGTATGGATTTACGCCGCGTACATTACAGGTTGCATATATGGTCGCTAGTATCTCGGTGGTCTTGATGCCACGGTCTGAACGGTTTCCATAGCAGACCTTTCTCATTAATGCAAATATCCGTAAGGCTCGCTCGCTTGTGTTGTTGTGGTATGGCACACCTTTGTGTTTTAGAAACG
>VXON01000069.1 GCA_009840065.1 Cenarchaeum sp. SB0662_bin_33
AATATCAGGTGTTGGTTGCATGCATTAAAGCACAAGAGCAGGAACACAAAAAGTGAAAGTGTTTTGCTTTTTGAATACTAAAAAATCGTTTAAAACGCCCATCATTATTAATAAAAACCATTAATTTCACGTGTCATCGTTTTTACGCATATCAAAAAGCAAAACACTCTCGTTCTGTTGTAGTCTACTCTCCTGTATTATGAGCCTGTCAAATGTGAGTGGTTAGAGCTTCATTGTTGGGTCTGGATACTAGGGTCGAAAATTTCTACATACTTTTGTATTTTGATATAGATGTAAATTGACACATCTCCATCTTCTGACAGCATCCGTAAGCATAAAGTAGTAAAAAGAACTACTTGTATGATAGATTATGACAAAAACGGAGCATAAACAAGTTGGTTACAAGCAGGCAACCAAATCTTCTGCCGACAACACATCGGTAATCGAGGCGGAGATGTGGGAGATGGCCGACACACTTAGGGGCAGCATGGATGCTGCCGAATACAAGCATGTCATCTTGGGCCTTATCTTTCTAAAATATGTGTCGGATGCCTTTGAGGAAGCCAAAGCCAGACTGGACACGGAACAGAATGCCGATCCTGAAGATCCCGACGAGTACCGCGCCCAGAATATATTCTGGGTGCCGCCTGAAGGCCGCTGGTCAAATATCAAGGCCCAGGCTCGCCAACCCACAATCGGCCAGATTGTAGATGGCGCCATGGCATCCATCGAAAGGGAGAACCCGGCCATCAAGGACGTATTGCGAAAGAACTATGCCCGACCGTCTCTGGACAAGACGCGCCTGGGCAGGATAATTGACCTGATCAGTAATATAAGTATGGGTGATGAGGAGGCCAGATCCAAAGACATGTTAGGCCGTGTCTACGAATACTTTCTCTCACAGTTTGCCAATGCCGAGGGCAAGAAAGGTGGTGAGTTCTACACGCCCCGGAGCGTAGTTAGGTTGCTGGTCGAGATGCTCCAACCGTACAATGGGCGCGTCTACGACCCCTGCTGCGGATCTGCAGGGATGTTTGTACAGTCAGTCGAATTTATCCACGCACACGCTAGCGGAAACGGTAACGGGGGCCGAGCCGTGGGGGACATATCCATATATGGTCAGGAATCAAACTATACCACATGGCAACTGGCCAAGATGAACCTAGCCATACGCGGCATAGATGCAGGCCAGATAACCCACGGGGACAGTCTCCACAACGACCAGCACCTGGACCTGAAGGCAGACTTTATCTTGGCCAATCCGCCCTTTAACGTCTCAGAGTGGGGAGGTGAGCGTCTACAGAATGACCGACGCTGGGTCTATGGAACTCCGCCAAAGGGCAATGCCAACTTTGCATGGGTGCAGCACATGGTGCACCATCTGGCGCCTTCCGGTGTGGCGGGGTTTGTACTGGCCAACGGTTCAATGTCATCCAAACAGTCCGGCGAGGGCGATATTCGCAGGAGTTTGGTGGAAGCGGGTCTTGTGGACTGCATGGTGGCACTGCCCGGCCAGCTCTTCTATTCGACCCAGATACCCGCCTGCCTGTGGTTTTTGTCCAGGGATCGTACAAGAAGGCATCGCCGGCGGGGCGAGGTGCTGTTTGTTGATGCCCGCAGCATGGGCCGGATGTTGGACCGAACCCACCGCGAGCTGACCGGTGATGACATAAACCATATAGCCCGCACGTATGGCGCCTGGCGTGGTGACCAAAACACAGACAAATACGCCGATAAGCCCGGACTCTGCAAGAGTGCCAAACTTGATGAGATACGCAAGCACGACTATATTCTTACTCCGGGCCGATATGTTGGAGCCGAGCCACAGCCTGATGATGGCGAGCCGTTCGAGCAAAAGATGTCCAAATTAGCGGCGCAGTTGATACAGCAGCAAGCAGAGGCAAACAGACTGGATAAAAAAATTAACCAAAACTTAAAGTTGTTTGGATTATACGGTGATACGACATGAGACTTGAACTCACACCGTTGCAAAAAGCCATTTCCCAATTGGAGGGGTCATTGGATATGTATAATTCCGAGCTGGCCGAAAGCATGCCGGAGACCAAAAAGTATTTTCGCAGTGCAACGATACAGGCTTTTGAGTATACGTATGAATTAACGTTCAAGATGATTAAGCGTCGCATTGTAATGTCTTTGCAAAATCCAAAAGAGATTGATGACATGACATTTAATGATATAATACGAGTGGCATATGGAAAAGATATAGCAAAGTCTGATGTCTCTGTCTGGTGCGAGTACCGCAAACAGCGGGGAATTACTAGTCATACATATGATGAAGACAAGGCGCAAAAAGTTTTTGAAAGTGCCGTAAACTTTTTGGATGAGGCAAGATATGTTCTGTATAGACTGCAAGAGTTGAACGGATAATTTGAGCAGTCCAGTTGACATCAGTCCAAACCATATGGATATGATACTTGATATTTTGCGCAAATATCTTCCGGTAGGCGTTAAAGTCTGGGTGTTCGGGAGCAGAGCCGACTGGACCACAAGGGACTCTTCTGATTTGGATCTAGCGCTGGAGGGCGACTCGGCCTTGGACTATGGTGTTATGGTGGCGCTGGAGACGGCCTTTGAGGAGTCCGTTATCCCATACAAGGTAGATGTCATAGACCTCAACCAAGTTACGGACAGTTTCAGACGAATTGTGGAAGTACGGAGAATACTCCTACCATTGAACGAGGTACAAGCAAGTGGAGATGGTCAGTGGAAGCAGACAACAGTTGAAGAATTTTCACCTTTTACCTACGGAAAATCTTTACCCGTTCATGCGCGAAATACTATAGGTCAGATACCTGTGTTCGGTCCCGACGGAATTATTGGGTATCATGATTCAGCCTTGACTGACGGACCGACGGTAATCATAGGTCGTAAAGGCACAGTGGGTTCAGTCCATTATTCGGACGTTCCATGCTGGCCGATTGACACAACGTTTTTCTTTACCGACCAAGATGTCGAACTGGTAAAATTCAAGTATTATGCTCTAGGTACACTGAGTCTTGATAACATGAATATCGATAGTGCCGTCCCTAGCCTCAACCACAGTGCCGTCCATGCGCAAAAGTTACGTGTGCCTGGCGAACGTGAGCAACGACGTATAGTTCACATCCTAAGAACACTGGACGATAAAATTGAGCTGAACCGCCGAATGAACCAAACACTGGAAGAGATGGCCCGTACACTGTTCAAATCGTGGTTTGTTGACTTTGATCCCGTTCGTGCAAAGATGGACGGGCGCTGGAAGCGGAGGGAGTCACTTCTAGGACTTCCCGCCGAGTATTACGATATGTTTCCAGACCACTTGGTGGACTCAGATCTTGGAGATGTGCCTAAAGGGTGGAAGACAAAAGCACTGGTGGACTGCTATAAATTAACTATGGGACAATCACCACCAAGCAACACCTACAACGAAAGTGGGGATGGTGTGCCCTTTTTCCAAGACCGCACTGATTTTGGATCAAGATATCCTAGCAATCGAAAATACTGTACAGCTCCCACTCGATTTGCTCAAGCTGGAGATACGTTAGTCAGCGTAAGAGCTCCAGTGGGCGACATTAATTTATCTTGGGAACAGTGCTGTATTGGCCGAGGGCTTTCTGCCTTGCGACATAACTCTGGTTCTATCTCATTTACTTACTATAAACTCTGGACTATGCAGGAGCAATTACGTCAATACGAACATACAGGGACGGTGTTCGGAGCAATTAACAAAAAGCAGTTTGAATCCCTCTTGGTTACCGAACCTGCGGTGAAGGTTGTTGAAGCCTTTGATGTCTATGTCCTACAATTGGATAGCCGTATACGCTTGAACGAGGATGCGTGTCGGACCCTAATTGCACAACGGGATGCACTACTACCAAAACTGATGTCCGGAGAGATTCGAGTACTAAAATCTGCGGAGGGAGTTGCATGATCAGTACTGGTATAAATCCACATCTTCTGAAATGGTCACGGGAGCGCGCCGGACTTACGCGGGAGGACTTGACCGGTAAGTTCAAGTTGAATAAATGGGAGACGGGAGAAGCAGAGCCCACACTCAGACAGATAGAGGCATTCGCTGATGCCGTCCACGTTCCGGTGGGCTACCTGTTTCTGAGTGAGCCGCCCAAAGAGTCGTTGCCCATTCCGGACTTTCGTACCATGCATGGGCAGACCGTAAGCCGTCCGAGTCCGGACCTGATTGACACCATACATACCTGTCAGGAACGACAGAGTTGGTATCGGGAGTTCGCCCGCGTGTCACAACATTCTAAGCATGAATTTGTCGGTAGCGCCACTCATGATATGTCGCCAAGTAATGTTGCGGCCCGTATGCGCAATACGCTTGACTTTGAGGCTAAAGATCGTAATGAATGCTCTTCATGGACTGACGCTTTGCGCCTGTTCATACAAAAGGCTGATAGGGCAGGCGTACTTGTAATGGTCGGCGGGGTTGTAATGGGCAACAATCACCGCAGTCTTGATGTCTCTGAGTTTCGCGGTTTTGCACTATCTGATCCGTTTGCACCGTTAGTCTTCATTAACGGCTCCGATACAAAGGCGGCGCAGATATTTACGCTTGCACACGAACTTGCTCATATCTGGCTCGGATCTTCGGCCCTGTCAAACATGGGGGTAAAGCCCACACAGTCTCCCCTGCTCAAAGAGGAGTGGTGTAACAAGGTGGCCGCCGAATTTTTGGTACCGCTGGACATTTTGGGCGCCGAACTGAACAATAAAGAGTCTTTACCCGATACCATATCGCGTCTGGCGCGTACATTCAAGGTCAGTACGCTGGTCATACTGCGACGGCTTCTGGATGCAGAATGGATTGACCGTGCAGATTTTGAATCATGCTGGGATCGTGAGATTGCACAATTTCAGGCATCAGATCAGAATAGCGGTGGTGGAGACTTTTACAGGCTTACTCTCTCTCGCGTCGGGCACAGATTCGTTAGTGCACTGGTAGTTAGTACGCTTGAAGGACAAACACTCTACCAAGATGCATTCCGCATGCTGGGTATCAAAAGGGTCAAGACACTCAAAGAACTCGGACGAAAAGCCGGGGTGGTAGTTTAACCATGTATTTACCTGATGCGAATGTTCTCATTCAGGCAAAGAATCTACACTATGGATTCGATTTTATTCCGGCATTCTGAGACCGGCTAATCAGGGACGCTCATATTTCGAATGTTGGAGCTGGGTTTGATCAAAATAACCCCAACTTTGTGGTCGAAATGAAATGCATTTATCTATTAGAAGACAGGGCATATACCAAAGTGACAAAGGCTCGTAAACGAGAGTGTTTTGTTTTTTGATATACGTAAAAACGATTATGCGTAAAATTAATGGTTTTTATTAATAATGATGGGTGTTAAAAACGATTTTTTAGTATTCAAAAAGCAAAACACTTTCTATAACTTCCCATTGCAGAGCTGTTACTCTCAACCTCCTTTTCAGCCAAGCGCTCTCAGATCTAGCGTCATTATTGCCAGCCTCCCGAATGCAGGTAGGTTGATATCTTAAATACCAAAATTCCAATACTTGTATGGTGATTGTATCTACTCATTTTTTAACGACTAATGAGTAGATACTAAAATCATTATGTTATCTAACTACACCTTTGAAGGAGATTAAGGGGGGTTGACCTCTTACATCGAATCAGAGGGGTTGAGTATGTACCCTTTACAATCCGTTTGATTTCAGACGAGTATAATCTTTGCACAACAGAATCCCTACCCAGATTGAATAAGTCAGATATATAATCCCCACGGAAATCATCAAGAGTGTGAGGGTTGGAGTAGTCGTGTTTCCCGGCAGCAACTGTGATCGTGACATACACCACACACTACAGTATACGGGACATACACCACTATACATATGGCACGAGGATACAATCCCCGATGACGTGGAATGCGTGATATTGCCGGGCGGATTCTCGTTTGCGGACCGTCTGCGGGCGGGCGCGATTGCATCCCACAGCCCCATTATATCAGATATACGCCGCATGGCCGAAGAGAAGAGGCCCATACTGGGAATATGCAACGGCTTTCAGATACTGGCCGAGGCCGGCCTGCTCCCCGGCGTACTGCTGCCTAACGGTGGGGGGAGGTTCATGTGTAGGTGGACCAATATAATAACAACACAGAACAGGACACCCTTTACTCGGATACTGACTGTAAATGCGCGCATACCCATACCGGTGGCCAACGGTGAGGGGCGATATCATGTGGATGATCCTGGGGAGCTTGAGAGAAACGGACAGATTGTATTCAAGTACGAGAGCAACATAAACGACTCTACGTATAATATTGCAGGTGTCTGCAACGAGAATGGAAACGTGGTGGGACTGATGCCGCACCCGGAGCGATCCGCCGAACCCGACATAAATCCGTATGACCACAAACCTGCTAGGGCAATCTTTGAGGGAATGGTGGCATGATTGTTTGATGTTGAGATAAAGTACCTGAGGGAGTCACTGGGCCGGGAACCCACCCCCACAGAAGAAGCCATTGTATCTGCAGAGTGGTCCGAGCACTGCTCCTACAAGTCATCCCGTATGCACATAAAAAAGATACCAAACAAGGCTCCCCATGTCATACATGAGGATACCGACTCTGGTGTGATAGACGTGGGTGATGGATACGTCATAACGGCACACATAGAGAGCCACAACCACCCCTCGGCGCTGGACCCATTTGGAGGGGCTGCCACCGGCGTTGGCGGAATACTGCGGGATATTATATCTGCCGGCACAAGGCCGATAGCCGTACTAGATGGCCTGCACTTTGGGGATATATCCACGGATACTCACGCGGCCTGGCTGCTGGGAGGTGCGATGCGTGGCATATCCCACTATGGTAACTGTATGGGAATACCAAACATAGGTGGCGAGATTGGCTTTGATGAGTCCTATACGGGATACGCACTAGTGGATGTTGCCGCCATAGGCTTTGGAAGGCGCGATAGACTCATACACAACAGGGCCGACCCGGGGGATCATGTCATCATTATAGGTGGCCCCACCGGACGCGACGGCGTGGGTGGCTCGCAGTTTGCATCCGCACAGATGGATACGCAGGACAGGTCTGCAGTTCAGATACCCGACCCATTCATGGAGAAGATGGTTATGGAGGTGATACTAAATGTGCGCCCCCACCTAAAGGCTCTCAAGGATCTGGGCGGCGGCGGACTAGCCTGCGCCCTCTCAGAGACCGCTGACTCACTGAAAGTGGGCATAGAGGCGCATACCGACCACATACATCTGCGGGATGACACGATGGGTCCTGATGAGATAATAATATCAGAGTCACAAGAGAGGATGCTGGTAATTGTCGATGATGCGGGACTAGCCTATGTGTCGCAGGCATGCTCAAAGTTCCGTGTTCCTGTATCTGTGATTGGCAGCGTAAACGACACGGGCATGCTTACCGTATATCACCACGATGATGTGGTGGCCAGCCTGCCCGCGAATCTGGTCGCCAATGCACTATTCATAGAATGGATGGAGGAGCCGGCCACCTCCCCTGAAAGCGCGCATACGCCCCCCTGCGACAATATAATACCTGTGTTATATGACATGCTAAGTACGCCCGACTGCGCCGACAAGCGCTACATATATTCGCAGTATGATCATGAGGTAGGAATTCGAACCACAAAGAGGCCGGGCATGGACGCATCCGTGCTGCGCCTAGATAACGGCAGATACCTAGCCGTATCCCTGAGCAGCAACCCCCGGCACTGCATGTACAATCCGTATCATGGTACAATGGGATGCTTTGAGGAGTCATGCAGGAACGTAACTTGTGCGGGCGCCCGGCCAGTGGCCATGCTCGATCACCTTCAGTTTGGCAGTCCTGAGTATCCGGATGTGTTCTGGTCATTTACAGAGAGTGTGCGCGCCCTCTCCGAGTATGCCCGGTATACCGGCATACCCTGCATAGGCGGCAAGGTCAGTCTGTATAATGAGACCGACCGGGGACCCATAAAACCATCCCCCGCAATACTGGTACTAGGACTAGCAGATACAAACCACCGCCCCCCACCCCCTGCAAATAATGATACAATACTAATAATAGGCGATACGCACAATGAGTGCGGAGGCTCCATATATCACGATGTAATACGGTACGAGGGCGGCTACTCTCCGCGTCTGAGCATAAGGACATCTATGCGCAACATGGAGGCGGCGCGCATGCTGGCCGGACACGACATCTTCATACATGACTGTGCCCGGGGCGGACTGGGGATGGCAGTCATACGCATGTGCCTTGAACATGTTATCGGCTGCCGCATAGACCTAAAACAGATATCAGATACAATACCAGCTCATACGACACTCTTCTCTGAGAGCTACAGCAGGTATGTGGTATCGGTACCGCAGGACAAGCTCAACCACACACTGGATACATTACGCGGTACAGAGACACCATACCATATGATTGGCAGTTTCGGGAGTGATACAATTGCGTTTTCGTATAATGATTATACATACGAGATGGACAGACAAAAGGCATACAAGATATGGTCAGAGTCACTAGAGAGTATGATACTGCATGGTTAGGGAGAACTGCGGGGTTGTGGGCATATTCAGTATGGCCGGCTCTAATGTGGTACCCTTGGCGATTGATGCGTTAAGGGCCCTGCAGCACCGGGGCCAGGAGGCATGGGGCATTGCTGTGCCCAAGAAGGAGCCGCTGCGGCGCATGGGACTTGTATCTTCTTCATCATCAGAGTTCCGCAGCATAAGTGAGGAGTACGACTCGCCCTGCGTCATTGGCCATGTCAGATACTCTACCATAGGCCGGAGCAATCTGGAGAATGCACAGCCCCTGCGGGTCCGGGATCTCTGCGTGGCGCATAACGGTACCATGAGCAGCTCCGATGAGATAAAGAATATGGTGGGCGGCTGCACGTTTACGCCCAACATGGCTAGTGACACGCTCATGGCGGCCCGCCGACTCGTATCTCTGATGTCGGAGCGTGCAGGCATGGCCGATGCGCTCAACATACTACAGAACGAGATGGCCGGCTCGTACTGTTTTACCTTCATATCCGATGATGATTCGGTATATGCTGCCCGGGACCGTAGGGGCTTTAGGCCCATGGTTCTAGGCCACAAGAAGGGTGGCAACTCGCATATTGTGGCATCCGAATCCGCGGCGCTATCCGCGGTGGGCGCCACACTGATACGGGACGTATCTCCTGGCGAGCTCTTACGTATAAATGCAGACGGGTTATACAGTGAGATGTTCTCAAAGAAGGAGACTCCGGCACACTGCTCCTTTGAGTTTACATACTTTGCGCATCCCTCAAGCCGCATGGAGGGCATAAACATCTATGTGGCCCGTAAGCAGATAGGTCGCGGACTGGCAAAAAAGTTTCCCATCAGGGATGCGGACCTTGTGATACCGGTGCCGGACTCGGCACGCCCGGCAGCTTTGGGCTATGCGCAGGAACTCTCCATACCCTTTGATGAGGGGCTGCTAAAGGACCGTTACAGCAAGAAGGGGCCCCTGCGGAGCTTTATAGAACCCGAGCAGAGCGACCGTGTTGAGATAAACCGCTGGATCATACCAATTCGCGAGATAATACAGGACCGGCACGTAGTTGTTATAGATGACAGTCTAGTCAGAGGTACCAGCTCCCGCTCCATAATAGAGTCTCTCCGCAATGCAGGAGCACGCAAGATAAGCATGCTCATCACGTACCCTCCGGTGATGTTTCCATGCTATGCGGGTATAGACTTTCCATCCCGGAACGAGCTGGCCACATATACAGACGACAAAAAGAGCACACCAGAGGTGATAGAGATGGTGCGTCAGGATATAGGTGCCGACTTTCTGGGGTATAATGATGCTGAAACATTGGCCAGATCGGTGGGGATGCCTAAGGACTCTATGTGCTTTACATGTCATACGGGAGACTATTCAACACTAAACGTATATCAGGATTAATAAACATGCCACATACAACATGATATAATGCGCATAATACAGAGCGGCTTTGGTGCAGTGGGCCAGAGTCTGGCGGGCCTCCTAGAGTCCCGGGATGACATATACACAAAGTACGGCATAATGACAAAATTCGTGGCCATATCCGATAGTGGTGGTACCATACATGATGAGTCCGGCCTGGATCCGGCCAGAATGATACAGAAGAAGCGGCAGGAGGGCACCATATCCGACTCCAAAAAGAGCATATCCTCCATAATACAGAACATGGATGCGGATGTACTGATTGAGGCGACACCTAGCAATTATATTGATGGTGAGCCTGGTATGACCAACATAATAACCGCGCTCAAAAGAGGCATACATGTAATATCCGTAAACAAGGGCCCGCTGGCGCTGGCCCTGCCCAGCCTAGTCGAGATGGCAGTATACAATGGCGTATATCTGCGGTTCAGTGGTACCGTGGGGGGCGGCACGCCCATTCTAAACTATGCCAAAAAGTCTCTGAGGGGTGAGCGCATAACATCGTTCAGGGGCATACTGAACGGTACCACCAACTACATACTGACTAGTATGGGAGGTGGGATGTCATTTGAGGAGGCCCTTGGTGATGCCCGGGGCCGCGGCTATGTGGAGGCTGATGAGTCGCTGGACCTAGATGGGTGGGATGTGGCCGCCAAGCTTACAATACTCTCCAACTGGGTCATGAACCAAAAGACGACCATACACCAGGTGGAGCGGGATGGAATAAGGGATGTAACACAGCAGGATATACAAAGGTCCACAGAACGCGGCAACGCCATAAAGCTGGTGGCCAACTGTAACGATGTCATATCAGTCGGCGTGGAGGATGTGCCCTTTGATGATCCGCTATGCATACACGGCACCCTGAACGCGGCCTCGTTCACATCCGAGCATTCGGGGACGCAGACTATAATCGGTCGTGGTGCCGGCGGCATTGAGACTGCCAGCTCTGTATTGCGAGATCTCTTGGATATAAGACAGGTGGTGACAAAGTAACATAAAGTCACACAACATATCAAAGAGTCAGACCAGTGCTATACTAAGCCAGATATCCGAGTCCTGGGGGTTTGAGATGCCCCGTATACGAAATTTAACGATACACCACATGGCCGATGATGCCCAGCTTCTGTCCGGAGGGGAGCTAAAGATATTATGTCTATCGGATCAGTACATACCGTTTCTCTCGTGCACATACATGCTGGAGCGGTTCCCTACAGTAACCGTCGATGATGGAGCTATTAGATTCGTCTGTAACGGGGCCGACGTAATGCGCCCCGGCATTGTGTGCACTGATACGTTTGCGAGCAACGACATAGTCTGTGTTGTCGAGTCCCGCAGAAAGTATCTGGCCGTGGGCATATCGCTCATGGACAGCGAGAGCCTAATGGCCGCTAGCAGGGGAGCTACAGTAAGGAGCATACACTACATATCTGATAAATATTGGGAGTCTTGCAAGCTGTTATGATGTCAGCTGCTGACTTCCATCTGATTTTATGACTAGTATGTCGGTGCCGTCCCCACTTGATGCATCCCTCTGGGATGCAGCGTTTATCGCCTTCTTGACCAGTTCTATGCCGTCGTCTGTGGATATGCCTGTTGTATACTGCGGGTCCAGCACGCCTAGGGCCATCTCGGCACCCGTCCCCACCGCCGCATATTCATCCGGCAGTACCGAACCTAGGGGGTCCAGTGTGTATAGTTTTGGTTCGTCCACAAACCCTCCCACTATGACCTGTGTTAGAAGGGGGAAGAATCTCCTATCATACATCATGTTTGACATCATCTTTGCAATTGTGTTTGGAGGTACCTCGCGGCGTATCTCCATCCTTCGAATCTTGGCCAGTGCCTTTATCTGGAGTGCTAGAATCTGCATGTCTGCCACAAGGCCCGCACATGCAGCTCCCACATTTGATGTCAACTGAAACGTCTTTCTTGTGGTCTTACTGACCAGCAGGTGACCGTATGCTATACGTCTCTCGCTGCCGAACACTACACTATCATCACATGTTACGCCCACAGCCGTGGCTCCTGGCATGTACATATATGACATATCTCAGATTGTTATGGAACGTATTAAATGGGTTTCGTTTTGTGGGGGTTGGTGCGTTAACTGTTGGTGAATGGCGCATCTTTCGTATTCTTCGGCCGGCGGAACTTTGCCACGACCACACACCGGCATATTATACTAAGAGAGTAGTCTGAATACGGGAGTATTGTACCTGATTGCCTTAAGCAACACCTATTGTACATCACATCTTTTAGGGCCACGGCATAGTTGGGCAGTATTCGTATCCGGGATGGTTCCATATTGATTAACGTCATCAGATGTGCATGATACACCAAAAACGTATAGTAAAAAAAGATCTCAAATTCAACCTACCCCAAGGCGGTGTCAAGGTGTTTCTGAAAGAGTTATCCCAATTATACAACCAGTATATAACATGTGATAAAATACAGGACCCACATACTAGAGCAGTAGCCGCTGCATGTTTGAATAAGCAGATGAGCGATTTGATGTATCGAGACTGACAGGATGATGAGGACCATACAATAAACCATTACAGAAAGAGACATCATCGTGAGGGGCATCATCTGTCTACATTTTTGCACATAGAACACGTTGACTCCAACAACAACGCCGTTGAACGAATCGATAGGGGATTTGTGGCCATATATAGTGGTGGGAACAGATCCGAAGAAGGGATGTACATCATACGCTAGGGTGCGGAGCGAGAGTTTCTACAGAAAAATCACCTGACGTACGGCTGGTCTGACGGATATGCTAGATGGCCAGCCCACATAATCATACCAATTGGCAAATCGGCGCATGGATTTTTGATGTGTATCTGAACTACATATCCTACTTTTTACATTATACTGTCCCGACCAAGTAGGCAACTTCAAAAAGCAAAACACTTTCACATTTTCCACTTTTTCACTTTCTGAATGATGGAACAGACACAAATACAACAACTGGAAAGGGCATTTAACCGTAATGAGGCGGTCCCTGCCCGGTGGAAGAGTTGGGATAGGATGCTGGCGAGTCTGCTTGCAAGAGATATGCGACTGATTCGCGCAGCCGTGTGGATGTCTCTACGCGTCTCTTGGAGTGATGGTGCTGCAAAACGCGGAATGCAGGCCTTGGAGATATTGGCGCATGAGTGGATTATATCAAGAGTTACGCCGTATCATCATACTGTGCGATCCCTCTATAACATACAACGTACGACAAAAGAGATGCGACTGGTTCTGTGACTGGCCGGATTACCTGCATCGCAGGGCCCAATGCAAGCACACACTAGCGGTGATGGACCATGTAGTTGAGCAGGAGGAGTTAGAACTGGGCACGCATGAGTGTACCGGGACCGGGCAGGGTGAGCAACCTGACATTCACGTTGAGGAGGTACCCGAATATCCACAAAAATGCATAGAGACGCGCACAGTAAAGTGGGGCTTTACGGGTAAGGGTGAGTGTCGAAGACAGAGGTACAAGTGCAAGAACCCCGAATGTGGGTGCACATTTGTGTACAGGGGTAGGTTTGAGCGAATACACAAACCCATTTGGGCAATACTGCGAGCCTTCAACGAAAGTGTTTTGCTTTTTGATATGCGTAAAAACGATGATGCGTGAAATTAATGGTTTCTATTACCAATTATTGGCATTTTAAACGATTTTTTAATATTGAATAGCAATCATTGGCTATTCAAAAAGCAAAACATTTTCAAAGAATCAATCATCCGAGTCCGAGTGACCCTAGAAAGTCGATCTTACAGAAAAGAATGATGTGTCCTACGGTCAGGCGTTGTATATTGGTCGGTAGGATGCCGAGCCGGAAGCGTCTAGGTTCCATGACCAGTCGGTACCATCACTGTCTATCTCCATCTCCTCGTTGGCGGTGCATTCCTTCTTGCCGGGATCGTTGGTGGAATCGTTGTCACGTTCCGTATCCGACTCTCCGTTGACCGTCAAGTACATGTAGTGGCTGACTTTGGCCTCACCATATTCCAGTTCGCAGGCCTGGACGAACGCACGGACGGTCCGGTCATAGGCGCCGGTCCCGCTGTTGGAGGCGGACGCGCTGCCCCAACCTTTCACGGTATCGCCCCAAGAACAACTGGTCGCGCTGGTCCCGTCGCATACACCACTGATGGACACGGACAGGGTCATCCATGCGGGTTGCCATCCGGAACTATCCGGGGTGATTCCCGGGCATTTCCGAGGCTGCCAAACTCATTGACTTCTGACACGAATGTGACCCGTCCACAGTTATCAGTATATTCGCAGGTGGACTCACGGAATACAGATCCCCAGTAATCGAGGTCACTCCTCTTTAGGTCAAGGGGTGGTTCGCCGTGTGCCGCCATGTCGTCTAGGTGGGCGGTAATCTCACCCATGATGGCTTCGTAGTTGGGCACATGGCCGGCCAGCATTCTCATTTCCCCATCTATCGCTGCGATTGTGCCCGGGTACTGGTATTCATCCAACAGCCAGTCCCTGTATTTCTGGACAGCCTCGTTCGTGACGGTCTCCATCCCGGATAACCGTTCCTTGGCCACCACCAGAACCGCGGCCTCATAACTGGAGCCGCCCTTGCCGATGATGGTATCAAAGTTAATCACCTTGAGGTAGTTCACCTGCATTGCCTGGTTCCAGCCGTTCTGTTTCAGGTCGGCGGTAACATATGCGCGTATAGACTCCATGTCCAGTTCCAAGGTCTCCACGGTATCGAACTGTCCAGGAACCCATACGGATGGATTCCTGGGCAACAGGTAATTCGGAATCAGTGTTTGCTGTACGTCAACCTGTGCGGGGGTAACTGTCACAGCGGTTGCCGCAGATGACAAGCCCAACGCTGCCAGGACCGCGATAGACGTGAGTGTTAATATCGTCTTGATATCCCGTTACATTCACGTGCCGTACCCACTGTCGGGGATGGGGCGCCTGTCGGCGAGATGAACTTGTCCTTGGCCCAGATGTGTTGGGACAAAGCATCGCTTGAGTCGTTGGCCGCGCTGCGCCCATAGAAGGAGAGGTCGACGGTCATCCATCCTCCATCCTCGTTCCGGCCATACACGTGCGTTCGCTCTGTCGTTTCGGTCTCCTGATCGCTAGGCCCGTTGTCGGCGGCAACCTTGATGCAGGGTTCAGACCCGGCGCAGTTGCTCGCGGTCACCCGGATGTACACGCTGACCGGCTTGGACGCCTTGAGCAGCGCATGGGCGCTGGGGATGGGACTAAAATCCGGCTCCTTTGCGAGCTACTGTTCGATTTCAGCTATCGCCTCGTCGGCGAGGTCACGATTGGCAGCCACAATATCAGGGAAATCGGCGCAGTCCGCCTCGGGCGTGTCGTGTTCGCATACTGCCATCATCCACAACAGTCCCCAGTATGGCTCGTCAGAAAAGAACAGGTCGGTGTGGACATTACCTATGTTGGCCTTGTGGTTGAATGATGCGTACAGCTCCTCGGCCCGGTGCATGTGGTCCACATGCCCGAGTATGTTCACTAGGACCCTGTCTATCCCGTCTGCCGTGTCCGGTATGATTGGCCTGCTGATGTTTGTGTCCTCAAATGTCATTATGAAGTCGTGGTACCTGCGCTCGGCCTTGGTCGGATTGTATGTGCCGTCGTGCATCTCCTTGTGTATCATCAGGGCTACGACATGTCCGACTATAACCTCCGTGTCTGGGTGGAAGTCCGCCTCAAAGTCATACTCTATGAAGAAGGCATCCCGTTTGCGTCATTGTATGGGGATAAGGCTGTGGTGCGGAACTCGTCTAAATCTCCGTATGGATGGTCGTATATCTTGTCGATGCCGGCATGGCTAGCCAGTATGGCCTGCCCACCGTTTGCGGCGCCGCTCCATGACATGGCCGCCAAGACACCGACCGTCAGTGCAATGGTAGCAGTACCGAATATGGTTACTTTGTGGTACGATTTTCTCATTACTCGTATGTTCTTTTTAGTCATTACGTATATGACACAACTGTATTATATAGTATCTATGATGTGACTGCGGTATGTCTTTTTCAATACAAATACGTGGTTAGGCTCAGCCAATGGCGCTCCACAGAAGAGTATCCAGATCATAGCGGCGCCTGTCACCACCGCGACCTATACCCCGTGACGAAAGTTCGTGCTAACGTACTACACAGAGTCATTCCCAGCGACGATATTTCGATCTATAATATTTTAAAATAAGCATTTTTGCCCAGACAGGCATCTGAAAATAGATGGTGCGCAGAATCCCCCACCCCTTGTGGCGCTGATCACTGTCGTAATGCGCCTAAATACTTCTATACAGGTAGTTGCAGATATTTAGTGAAGGTAACTGATGTTCTGTAAGAGGTCAACCCCCTTAATCTCCTTCAAAGGTGTACGTTGCTTGCACTATAGTGGTGGACGGGTATGAAATTCCAAACTATACAGCGGTGTTGGGCACACATACTGCGTGAAGCAGAGCTGCTGGCCGCAACACAGGGTG
>VXON01000051.1 GCA_009840065.1 Cenarchaeum sp. SB0662_bin_33
TACACAGGACCATCACTGCTTAATCACGCGAAGGCTGTCATTCATGTGAGGGGGGTTGACCTCTTACTTGCTTCAGAGTGTGTGATGTTACAGTTATATTGAAAAAGTCATGCATGTGCCCGACAAATTCCAAAAATTCACATATGTCAATACATCATACAAATCCATGAGCAGTACGCCAAAACCCTTTGTCAAATGGGCCGGAGGAAAGAGGCAGATATTAAACAGACTAATGGATATGCTTCCCAACAATTATGGCACGTACTATGAGCCATTCCTAGGCGGGGGGGCGCTCTTCTTTTATATTCTGAGGCACAAACCCTCCCACAGATATTGTGTGTCGGACCTGAATCAAGAATTGATATTCACATATGAGGTAATTCGAGACCATGTTGATGAACTCATAGAACTACTAAATGGACATGCTGACACATTCAGAAATAGTAAAGAGTACTATTACAGGGTGCGCAGTCAGAGTCCAGACACGCCGGTCGAGAAGGCGGCTAGGATGATATTCCTAAACAAGACCTGCTACAATGGGTTGTATCGCGTAAACAGCAAGAATGAATTCAATGTTCCCATTGGCAGCTATGTCAACCCCCGGATAGTACACGAAGACAATCTAAGAAGCATTAGCAAGATACTAAACTCGAACAACATAACCATACAGTGCAATGACTTTGAGGAGACCGTACAGCATGCAGAAAGAGGAGATATGATATATTTTGATCCACCATATCAGCCAATAAACAGCACCAGTAGTTTTACGCAATATACAAGGTATGGTTTCTCATACGAGGAGCTAAAGAGGTTGTCAGGAGTGTGCGAGTCTCTCCATAATGCCGGATGCAGTGTAATGATATCCAATTCGGACATGGATGTTGTTGAGCAGTTATTCAGTAATGACATATGGCATGTTAAAAGGGTGGGAACTGCTAGGGCCATTAATTCGGTAGGAACAAAGAGGGTTGGACATCAGGAGCTACTTATAACAAACTATGCGGGCCCCCAGACGTATCTCTGATTAAACCACACATTACGGGTTCCTCACACAGAGAGAAGGACTCGTTCCTACGAGATCATTGTGCATCCTAAAGTTTTACATTCGGCTTGGCGCCTCATGTGGCCATGACGCGTGCCATGGCCCGATACATAGAACCTTCCATGCCTAGATGCCCCTTACCATGGATGTTTGCCATACAGTGTTTTGATGCACGGTTGTGGTCTTTCACCCCCTCGGCCCAGAACCTAGGTTTTGCACCTCCACATACCATCTTCCGATGAGGGTCCTAGAGCAGTTTGTATGCCTCATTATTTTATACTCCCTCTTGAACGTCTCCAAAAGATAATTCCACACCATGCGGTCCATTGATGACTGATGGTATGTGTCCTGAACATCAAAGCCGGGACGGAACCGCATCCCACATCTAAATGTCCGGACCTCTGTCTTGATCATATAATACCTATCTTTAAAGTACTTTAAATTTTTATATAAAATACGATCTATAATCATTTAGGAGAGCTAATATCATACCCATTACAGTCCTTCTGAATTACTAGTATTGGTTCTGAGAGTATGAATTGTATATGGAACACTATCTATTGGGTAAAATTTGTACAGTTTGAAAAATCCTTCGTCTTTGCGGGAGGAACCCGCATTACGCAAACGTTTAATTTTGCAACCACTATATCAAGGCATTATGGGAAGAATGCATACCCACCGGCATGGCAAGTCACACTCTCGAAGGCCTGTTGAGATCCACATACCACAATGGATACCATATACACCAAAGCAGGTGGAAGAGCTAGTTGTAAAATATGCCCGGGACGGTCTGACTCCCAGCCAGATAGGCATAAAGCTGCGAGACCAGCATGCCATACCCTTGGTAAAGCCCATAGTGGGAAAGACCATTGGAAGAATTCTAGAGCAGAATGAGTTAAAACCCGACATGCCCGAAGATCTGGACAACATGGTAAAGAAGGCAGTAGGCCTACAGAGGCACCTTCGTGAAAACCGGGGCGATAGAAGAAATGTAAGATCATTAGAGTTGATAGAGGCCAAGGTGCATAGGCTCTCGGTATACTACAAAAGAGAGGGACGCATACCTAATGACTGGAAGTACAAGTCGGTAGTTGCCCAGCTGGAATGACATCCCTGTCCGAGTCACTGTCCATGTTTACGGACAGGGTGATGGACTGCATAAAGACCAAAAAGAAGATCATGGTGCTTACCCATATGGACTGCGATGGGCTGACATCAGGATCCATAATCGGCAAGGCACTCATACGTGCCGGTGCCAACTGTACCATCCGCTCATCCATGGAGTTTAGCCTCAAGGTGGCAAAGTCACTATCCAAGGATGGGAGAGATCTTCACATAATAACAGATCTGGGAGGCGGATTTGCATCCGACATAGACAGGGAGTTGGGAGAGAGATGGATGGTACTAGACCACCACCACATACCGGAGACGGAGATGGATAATGAACGGGTCATAAATTCCTGGAAGTTTGGTGTGGACGGGGGGGTGGACGTCTGCGCCGGAGGTATGGCGTATCTGGCCGCCGAGTATATGGACAAGGACAACTCAGATTTATCACCACTGGCCATTGTTGCCGCACTAGGAGACCGGCAGGACCAAGGCGAAAAGAGATCATTGACCGGCAAGAATAAGGAGATATCCAAAACAGCCGAAGATTTGGGGCTCTTGGAGGTGGATATGGACCTGCTGTTGTATGGCCGGGAGACCCGGCCCATAGCGGATGCACTCGCATACACATCACAGCCATACATAAAGGGGGTAACTTGGGAGCGCGGGGCCTGCGCGACACTGCTCAAAAACGCAGGCATAGAGATCAAGAAGAGCGGGAGATGGCGCGTCCCGGCCGAATTGACGCAGGATGAGAAGGTAGCAATCATAGATGCAATAGCCAAGTATGCGCCAGGACCCGGAATCACCGAGGCCATGACAGAGATAATAGGCCACACCTATACGCTGACAGGCGAGGAGAGTGGGAGCTTTTTGCGGGATTGCCGGGAGTTCGGAACCATGCTTAACTCGTGTGGACGTATAGGAAAGCCGGGTGTTGGTATGGCAGTCAGTATGGGGGACAGGGATGCGATGTTATCGGTCGCCGAGGAGACACTTAGGGAGTACAAGAGCCGCATAAGAGAGTACATGAATATAATATCCAATGATCGGTGGAGAATAACCACGCATGATTATACAGTAATGGTTAATGCCGAGGGGGTGGTACCCGAGACCATGAGCGGCACAATTGCATCAATGATATCAGGTTCGCCAAAGTATAATGGAAAGATCATAATACTAAGAACCAGTGGTTCGGAGAATACCATCAAGTTCTCAGCCCGTAAGGCCCAGGGATGTGCGGTACCCGTAAGTCTGAGTGAACTGCTACAGAAGGGGACGGAGTGTTTTGGCGGCATGAGTGGCGGACACGACATGGCTGCGGGGGCCCGCATAGATAAAGAGAAATTGGACGACTTTCTAGACCACCTAGAGGCCAATGTCAATAACATCCAGGGTAACAATACTCCTCAATCTGAATGAGGGTATGGCCGACATGCTGTACAGATCCCTAAAGCCCGACAATGTGAATATACCACCAGATATGAGTATCAGTATGAACGTAACCAATGATACATTGAGCATTACGGTGAGTAGCCCGGATAATCCATCTAGGGTCATACATACAGTTGATGAGATACTCGCTCATGCCCAGATGATACTGGATGTGACCCGGACATGATAGACCCCCGGATAATACGCGAGAGGCCGGACGACATCAGGCATATGCTACAATGCAGGGCAGTGGATTATGATTTAGATGCACTCGTACTGTGTGAGCAGGAGAGACGCCGGCACATGGCAGATACAGACAGGTTGCGGCAAGAGAGAAACGACTGCGGCAGGACCATATCGGCATCGAAAAAATCCGGAGAGGATGCAGGCCTCCTTATAAAACATATGAAGGTAGTATCAGCACGACTACAGGTCCAGGAGATTGCACAAGCTGCCAACGAAGAAAAGTACCAAAAGCTGATTCGCTCCATTCCCAACATGATACATGATACCGTACCGGTGGGGCCCGATGATACTGCCAATGCAGAGACAGGCCGGTGGGGTCCAACCGATAGTAAACCGGGCAACCATATCAGTGTAGCCGGAGACCTGTTGGATATGGAGAGGGCCTCCAAGGTTGCAGGATCCCGATTCTACTATCTCAAGGATGGCCTGGTGCGGCTGAATTATGCCCTGTTGTCATATGCGCTGGATCATCTCTCAAAGTACGGATATGTTCTGGTACAGCCACCATACATGATCAATCGCCAGTCCATGGAGGGAGCCATCATTGCCGAGGACTTTGAAGATGTAATCTATAAGATTCAGGACAAGGACCTATACATGATTGGAACCTCCGAGCATGCCATGGCCGCTATGCACTCGGACGAGATAATTGATGGTAAAACACTGCCTCTCAGATATGCAGGAGTCAGTCCGTGCTTTCGCAAGGAGGCAGGAGCCCATGGCACGGACCAGAAGGGCATATTTCGTGTGCATCAGTTCGAAAAGGTAGAGCAGTTTGTATATACAAAGCCCGAGCAATCCTGGGCCGAGCATCAAAGGATGCTGTGCATATCCGAGCAATTCTACAAGAGCCTTGAGATACCATACAGGACTGTAATACTGTCTAGTGGCGATATGGGCAAGGTGGCATCCAAGACATATGACATAGAGGCTTGGATGGCGGGGCAGTCTGCTTATAGGGAGGTAGTATCATGTTCCAACTGTACCGACTATCAGGCCAGAAGGCTGATGATTAGGTATAGGGATCGTACCAATGACAAGCCCCAGTACCTGCATACACTGAACAGTACACTGGTAGCCACCACACGAACCATGGTGGCCATAATGGAGAACCACCAAAGGGCAGACGGCCACATCGATATACCAAAACCCCTCCAGTCGTACATGAATCTCAAGGTTATATGAGGTATGGTTTGTGCGGGCATTTGCGTGGCTGTTGTATTTCTGGCAGCTCCCCCAATCCTCCTGTTGATGCCCATAGTGCACGATCAGCAGTGATTCTAAATGAAATTCAGTATACCCTTATATTTTGGGGATAAATGATAAGAGAAATGGTACGCAGGAAAGGTCGCACACGTGACAAGTGGCGGGACAAGCGTTGGATAAACGTAGTGGCGCCGGAATCCATGAATTATATACAATTGGCACACATTCCCATAACCACCGATGAGGGGGCAAAGGGTAGGGTAATTGAAAAGACACTCTACGACATACTCAAGGGGGACCCAACCCAATACAGTATAAAACTATACTTCCAGATAGACCGCATAGAGGGCGATACGGCACACACCATATTCAAGAGGTATGAGTACTCTAAAGAGTATCTCAAGAGTCTAGTCCGTCGTGACTCTTCAAAGATAAATTTTATCATGGATGCCGAGACCAAAGATGGCTATGTCTTTCGCATAAACATCATAGCCCTTACACACAAACGACTTAACAGCTCCCGAAAGCATGCCCTCAGGCTGGCCGCTCGCAATATACTAAGCAGGGACGTACCAAAGCTAGACATACATCAATTTGTCCAAAAGACCTGCTACGGAGACATACATGCCAGCATACTCTCCGAGGGCAAAAAGCTTGTCCGACTTAGACATGTGGGACTAGAGAAGGTAAAGCTGGTACGCACTGCCGAAAAACAGATAACACTGCTTGAGGCCTAGGCCGTGGCAAACATACAGAACGTACACCTAGATATCATAATACATGCCACAGAGGATGTAGACAAAATCCTAAAGTCCCTACACCAGACTCTGTATGTGCATCCGGATAATTTTGATATCTCCCAAACTAGGGGCCATTATCACAATCCCATAATGATGGCAGCTGCCACCCTGCGTAAGAAGGATGCAGCCCGATTCATCAGGGCATTATGTAAGAGGCTAGGGAGATATCAGAGGGATGAGATCATACGAACAATCTCTACTCGCATAAGCAGCTCTTCTTTGTACCTGAGGTTAGATAGGCAGGAGATCGTACACAGTGGGGGTGTGATGTTGCAGGACTCGGGTACCATAAGGGTTAAGATACACATGCCCATTCATGCCGGACGCGCCGAGGATGCATTTACAGAGATGTTGTCTCTATATTAATAGGGCAAAAACAGTTTGTAGATGGGAATGAGGAGATAGTAGCCGCTCCAGACTGAGCATAACGCGTTGAGGACCCCGCGACGACCTGACCCACAATTATAATGTGAAGGACATTTTTATGGTAACTGCCATCATATACTCACGCAACCCGCGCACGACATTATTGTGATGTGTTGGCATACCTTAGAATGCAGGTGCAATATGTGGCGCGCTTAAAAACTAAACTGTTGCAAATATGGTACCTGCCGCAGGTGGTACCTAGAGCGGAGACCGGGATCCTGACAATCCATGTGGCATCCTTGTTTGGCAGATAGTTCCTCAGCCGGCTTGCCAGACCTTTCCAGCGCCCAATGCAGCATTGAGGCTTCAATATCAAATTATGTTTTTTTGAGAGTGTTTTGCTTTTTGATATACGTAAAAACGATGACTCGTGTGCCAAATGAAATAATGGGTGTTTTAAACGATTTTTTGGTATCAAATTGGTTATTCAAAAAACAAAACACTTTCGTTTTTTTAATTATAAATTTGTTAGAATTATAAGTCTTATATTAAATCAAGTGGCTGCCATGTTTGTGTCTGCAACTAGGCCCCTTACGGATATCTTGCATACACCCCACAAGAACGAATGATTCGTGCCTGCGAGATCACTACGCCTCGTAGTTTCATACGGCCATCATACATGTCATTACCACACACAGAACCCACTACGGCCAGACACCCCTACCATGAACGGTGTAGTTATTTTAAATACGGGTAGAACATATTTTCGCATGTTGGATTATGATGTTATAGTGGCAGGTGGTGGATTGGCTGGTACGGTAACGGCGCAGGCAGTTGCCAGATACGCAGACGGGGCCAGCATACTTGTGGTGGACCGGAGTCCTCCCATCATGCCCGGCAGAAAGAGTGTCAGTGGGTGGATATGCGGCGATGCCGTCAGCAAGGAGGCGGTCGACTACATGTCAGAGAAGATAAGGGTTCCTTGGGGAGAGCCGGAGATAGAACACAAGGTAAAGGGTGTGATGGCGTTCTCTCCGGACAAGTCAACTGCCATACCATTTGACGGGGACGGATACATGCTCAACCGCCAACTGCTGCCGGAACGGCAGAACCAGCGGGCCGTGGACATGGGCATACAGTTCGATTACGAGGTAAATCTCACAGGCCTAATGTATGATGACGGGCAGGTTGCCGGAGTTGTGGGGGTGGACAAATCCAAAGGCATCTACAAAAAGAGCTGCAAGATAGTAATTGATGCGACGGGCATGACATCCATGCTGCGCAACCAGATATCCAACACGGACAAGATGGAGAGAAAGGTGAACCGCCAGGATGTAGAGTCCACAGGCAGGCATATCATGTACTTTGAGAGTGGCAAAAAAGACCTCACCGAGTTTGATCCCGACTACTGTATAATACATTTAGATCAGGATATTGCACCGGGCGGATACGGATGGGTCTTTCCAAAGGGGGATGACAAGGTCAACATAGGACTGGGTGTTGAAAAGACACTACTGGCCAAACGCAACAAACGTCTGGGAAGAAACGACAACGTAACGACACTCATTGAAGAGTATGTAAGAAGAAATCGGGCCATCAAAGACCCCCGCCTCTCAACGGATATCGAGGATGCCAACAATGCTACCGGCAACTTTCAGGTATCCGTAAGAAGGCAGAACGACTGTCTTGTGGCCGGTGGTTTTATTCTGGTGGGAGACTCTGCATGGATGCCAAAACCCCTGGATGCCGGAGGCATAGGCCCTGCCTTGGTGGCTGGCACTATAGCGGGGAGGTGTGTGGCCGAGGCATTAGAGTCCGGAGACACTAGCGAGGCGGGCCTGTGGAAGTACAACAAGGAGTTCATCAACGAATATGGATACAAGACTGCAGGCTTGGAGATATTTCGCCGCCTCATACAGACTTTGAGTAATGAACAGATAAACTATGGCATGAAGCACTTTCTCAAAAATTTGGATGTGGAAGCTATATCCAAGGGTGAGCATCCGGACTTTGGCACGTTGGGAAAGTTGGGCATGATAATTCGCGGAGCCCTCAACAAAAGACTGGCAGACGGCCTCCGATTCACATCAAAGCAGAACAAAAAACTGACTGCCCATTATTACAACTTTCCAGATACGCCGGATGGTTTTGCGGCCTGGCATAAAAGACTGCACCTAATACTTGATGAATCAAATACAAATCTCAAAAAGTATCAGTAGTGGTTCCCCCTACAGAGCAGACCATAATGCAGCATGTAATATCAAAGCCCGGTTCTGGGCCGAGGTGGCGAAAGACCACAACCGTGCGTCAAAACACTGCACAAAAAACGCCGATGGTAAGGGGCATCTAGGCGTGGAAGTTTCTTTATATCCGGTCATGACTCGTGTGATGGTTACATGAGGCGCCAAGCCGAATATAAAACTCTGGGATGCACAATGATCTCGTAGGAACGAGTCCTTCTCTCTGTCGGAGGAATTCCTGTAGTCATGTCAGTTGTATGCTTTCACAATTGGTGTTTTATCACATGTGTATACGACCGCACCGTAAAGGCTTATAATCCAATCCACGCTTTCAAATAACGATTTGGATATTAGGGATGGTCTAACCTTTGATGACGTACTTTTGGTACCAAAATACTCGGATGTCACTACCCGCAGTCAGACTGATTTGTCTACAAAACTCTCCCGAAACATAAGACTCAACATACCGTTCATCAGTGCCAACATGGATACGGTTACGGAGGCATCAATGGCCGTCGCCATGGCTAGGACAGGAGGTATTGGTATAATACACAGGTTCCTCACCATACAGGAGGAGAGCGCCCAGGTCCTCAAGGTAAAGAGATCCGGCAGCGTCATAATAGAGAACCCATATATGATACCGATGAACAGCACCGTGCGCAGGGCATATGACTATGCCGATGAGATGGGTGTGTCAGGACTGCTAGCCACAGATGATGATGGGCGGCTGAAGGGCATAGTCACCGACAGGGACTTTATATTTTGCAGTGATGATAATATGATTGTTGCAGATATAATGACGAGGGATGTGGTTACCACCGCGCCAGGTACAAGTGCAGAGGATGCCAAAAGAATGCTTCGGGACAACCGCGTAGAAAAGCTGCCCATAGTTGATGATGATGGGTATATCCGGGGCCTCTTTACCTCCAAGGATATCGCCAACATTGACAACTATCCTATGGCCGCTAAGGACTCCAAGGGCAGGCCCATGGTGGGTGCGGCAGTGGGGGTCAAGGGAGACTTTATGGAGCGTACAGAAGCCTTGCTGGAAGCAGAGGTTGATGTCATAGTTGTAGATATAGCTCACGGACACAGCCAGAATGCCATCAGAACCGTCAAAAACATAAAGAAGGCCTTTCCCGACTGTGAGATAATAGCGGGAAATGTTGCCACTGCATCAGGTACGTTGGACTTGATTCGGGCAGGAGTTGACGCAGTAAAGGTGGGCGTTGGGTCCGGCTCCATATGCATAACTAGGGTCATAACCGGCTCGGGCGTGCCCCAGCTTACTGCCGTAATTGACTGTGCCCGGATAGGTAAGGATTACGACATACCCATAATATCCGATGGAGGTACGCGAACATCTGGAGATGCCACAAAGGCGTTAGCGGCGGGGGCATCAACTGTGATGCTGGGCAGCATACTAGGAGGTACAGATGAGTCGCCGGGTACGGTACTTACAAAGAACAACAAGCGCTACAAGGTGTACAGGGGAATGGCATCACTGGCCGCATCTATAGGACGCAAGACAAAGGAGACCGGCATGACATCCTTGGAGGATGACCTCAACGATTATGTAGCCGAAGGAGTCGAGGCCATGGTACCATACAAGGGTAGCGTAACAGACATACTAAAGCAGTTGACAGGTGGCATCAGGTCGGGTTTGAGTTACTGTGGGGCGCACACAATAAAGACGATGCAGGATGAGGCCGAATTCATAAAGATGTCCAGAGCCGGTTTTGCCGAGAGCCAGCCCCATGACGTGTCGGTCATATAGTATACATAAGAAATAACCAAAATGTCTTTAATACTGATACTCTCAAATCTTGGTAATGTTTACCACCCGGACTATAATTGGCATAATCGTAGGAGCCGCCATAATTGGAATCTCACTCTCATCTCTGGTATTAGACCTAACAGGAGGCCCCCTTGTGATATCAGAAGAGTACGATATAGGGGAGACAGCATCATACTCGATAACAGGGGATGAAGGCGCCACCCACTCCATGACTATAATGGCAGACAAGTTCCAGCTGAAACTAGAGAGTCCGGGCGAGGGGTTCAGTGTGCCCACCACCGAGTTTGAGGGATCCTATAGTACAGAATGGGTGCATCAGCAGTCGGGCCGCACGCTAATACAGATACAGAATATCGGGGAGGGTACAATGACCATAGATGCAACACTAGAGATAGCCGAGGACCCCGTATGGTTTGCATACAGGCTGGTAGTCATAACAACAGGAGTGATAATAATTGGCCTGAGTCTGGGATTTAGTGTCAGAAAGCCTAGGGGATTTTAGATTCATACATAATATGTACATGATGGGGATTTTTTTTTTGAACAGAATACTGACCATATGTAGTATTTGTGAGGGAGACCTCAGTTGTCAAATGTTAAAAAGTCAGATGTCCCGAACTTGCTAGATAGTACCCTTTCATCAATCCATGAGCACTCTACGCACTTTATTACATCCCTGACAGGAACTACACTTCCACCACACTTTACACACTTTGTCTGGAGGACACCTAGCGAGTGCTCATCCATGACGGCGTGTATGGTACCATTCAGATGAGACTCTATACGAAGCATCACAATGTCGTTCACCAGTGCCATATTCTTCCGTCGTATATGGCGTGTCGAACATATGCACTCTACATTGGATAGCGTACGTTTGCCGTTTACATACTGTATCGATACGGCAAACATCATGGACATTACCGCGGCCACGGTTCCTATCACTATATCGCCAGGCTCCGGTACGCCGGTCTTCTTTTGGCGCAGTATGTTGGCAACATGGTTCGACGCATCAATGGAGGTATGCCCAACCACTGTGGAACGTATCATGTCGCCATCATCAAATGTATTGGAGCCGGCCTCATACTCCTCTATGGAAGCGATTGTGTCGCCGGGCATCACCTGAGACATGATAAAAATATGCTAGATGTGATTATAACTGTTGGTATTGAGATGGCCGCGTCCAGATTATATACCCCTTAACGAATCCTTTGATTTTTATGTATAAAATTTCTCTAATATATCCTAAGAATCATAAAATAAATTTGATTTTTATACTAATATATTTAATGATCAAATTTATATAATAATGATCTGATATCCCATCAGATCAACAAAGATGGGGCAAACACATCAAAAAAAGTGTTTTGCTTTTTGGATAACTAACTATATCATATCCAAATGTATTAGATACAGGCTGCTCGGAAAGCAATCTGATGATGATGCCGAGTCTGCACTAAGAGCCATGCGCGCGTACTAGTCTATATAATTCCCATATCCAGCTAACAAAAGTTTTTTGAGGGCATATGCATCGCAATCTCGTATGAAGAGGTTTGTTGGGCTGCTCTTTGCAACGGCACTGGTACTAGGACTCTCATATGGCATGCATGGACCCGTGGTACCAGTCTTTGCAAAGGACAGTATCGGGGCCACGTATGCCGAATTGGGGTTGATTGGAACGGCCAACTTTCTTCCATACATGATAATACCCATCTTTGTAGGCATACTGCTAGACCGTATCAACAGCAGGTACCTGCTGACCATAGGAGTATTGCTCAATGCATTATCACTATACCTGATATCCATAGCGAATAGTGTGGAGGAGGTGGTAGCCTATCGGCTCATAGCAGGAGTGGCTCACGCCTTCTTCTGGCCAACCTCAGAGTCAATATTGTCGGGAGACGAGAGTACGCGTGTAAAATACATCTCATGGTTCATCATGTTCTTTGTTGTGGGGTTCATGGTAGGGCCGCTTCTAGGCGCACTAGTACTCGATATGGCAGGATCCGACTATCGCATGCTGTTCCAGATTACTGTATTTGTGATGGTTGTGGCCATGGCATCCTCAATAGTTGCATCCCCAAAGGGTGTCAAGCTGACGCATGGCGGCCTGAATCTCAAGTCCTTTGGGGCAATAGCCCGATTCCCCGTAGTAGTGATACTGCTGCTCTTTAGTACGGCAATCTTTGGGGTGGTACTTGCAATATATCCGGCATTTCTAAGTGACCGGGGCATAAATGACAACTCCGTACTGTTGTTGTTCTTTATATTTGGTATAACTAGGGTGGGTGCCCTGCTGGTGTCCGGATTCCTCTCCAAGCGGGCCATACAGACCTTTACGGCATCCACAATCATGGTATCGGTTGGAATGGGCATATCTGCCGTAGGTACATCGTTTGGCGAGTTTGTCATAGCCCTGTTAATGCTGGGCTTTGGATGCTCCATACTATATCCACTTGCGCTGGAGGTCATACTGTCAGGAACAAAGAAGAGCGCTTCGGGTAGGATGATTGGCGCCTATGAGGCCATATTCGGCGTGGGTTGGGCCATAGGCCCTGCCATCAGCGGCTATACCACCGATGCGTTTGGCGAGGCAGCCCCATACTGGCTGTTCTGCATACTTGGCATAGCGGTAACCATAATGGTGGTAATATTCCGCAGAAGACTAGAACGAGTCAGCTCCGAGCGTGCCCAGAGTCAGTAATACTTCAATAGCGAACGATATAGTGCTACAGCATCATCCTGGTCGGATACGCCCACCACTACTGCAGAACCTCTCTGCAGGAGATTCACATATATCACATCATTACGCAGCGAGACTCCCAGCTCGCCTAGATTCTCTATCTTTAGGTTACGTTCCTTGGCCTGCGCCTCCAACCCTCCCATGTCTATGCCAATATCATGTACGGGAGTAATGGAAAATGTTCTCTTTCCACCATTCCGGCCGCACAGCTCCTCAACTATAATATCAGACTCAGTTACGTCTACGGGCTTGCTTGTACCGCACACGGGACACTCCTCGGCCCGAAACGTACGGGTATGGCTGATGGCAATATCATCACCTATGTCTATGTGCAGCATACAGTCGGAGAGGGCAGGAGTCTTGCCCATTATCACTTTTATGGCCTCGGAGACCTCAAATCCGCCCACAATGGAGAGAATCGATGGGTGAACCCCCTCAATGCCACAGGTTGGCATCTCATCCTCATCCAAGTCGGGAAATATGCAGTGGTAGCAGGCCCCCTGCTTTGGCATTACGGTAAATGCCTGTCCAGATACACCAACTGCTGCACCAGTAACAAATGGTATGTTCATTCCCACGCATGCCTTGTTTAGTGCATAGCGGGCATCCACAGAGTCCAGTGCATCGATTATCACATCACATCCATCTATGACCTCACGGGCCGAAAATTCATTCACAGAGACTGCTAGGGGCTGTACATCGCAGTCCGGATTCATCTTACGCAGCCTCTCGGCGGCCACCTCAACCTTGATGCGGCCCACATCGTCTGGTGTAAACATGGTCTGCCGGTGCAGATTTGATGTCTCAATCACATCACGATCTACTATGCGCAATGTACCCACCCCCATGGCGGTCAGTCTTGCAGTGATGGGGTTTCCAAGACCGCCCGTACCCACAACACAGACCTTGGCATTGCGCAGTTTCAGCTGCCCCTCATAGCCAATGTGGGGCAGCATCACCTGGCGGGAGTATCTGTCCAGCTCCGCACTGGACAGTTCCTGCAGGCCGCCGGCAACGGCAGGCAGTATATACACCTCATCACCAGCTCCTAGTGACGCATTCATGCCTCCTGTAAATTTTGCATTCTTGCCGTTTATGTAGACATTTATCAGTGAACGGGGGCTGCCGTCCGGCTCAAGCACCCGCCTAGCAAAGTCATCACCTAATATACCAGTAGCCTGCACAAATGCATCAGAGAGTGATTCAGCATTCAAGTCCAGTCGTCGCTCGCCGCCACCCTTGTTTAGTACGGAGGGAATTACAAATGTTATACTTACCATC
This sequence comes from Cenarchaeum sp. SB0662_bin_33, assembly GCA_009840065.1. Lineage (GTDB taxonomy): Archaea > Thermoproteota > Nitrososphaeria > Nitrososphaerales > Nitrosopumilaceae > VYCS01. The sequence continues at coordinate 14,261 of VXON01000051.1, forward strand.
TACTTTATCGCCGCCGCTATCTCCGTCACATCAGGATGTCTTACCTGGGGTTTTGGTAGTACGGACATTACTGTATCCGTAGCCTTTAGTCCGTTACCTGTAATGTAACATATGGTAGTCTCATCAGGGGATATTCTGCCATCCTTAACCATCTTGTGCAGTACTGCCACCGCCACACCACCGGCCGGTTCTGTAAATATACCCTCGGTCTTGGCCAGCAGTATCAGTCCATCCAGTATCTCATCGTTGGTGCACTCACCGGCACTGCCACCATACTGTTTTAGTCGCTTCAGAACGTACCTTCCATCGCCCGGGTCCCCGATGGCCAGACTCTTGGCTATCGTATCAGGTTTGTATACAGGATTTATTATGCCGGTCCCATGAAAGGCATCTACAACCGGGGCACAACCATGTGGCTGGGCGGCGTGCGGACGCATCCTAGATGCATCATCGATTAGCGAGGCGGCTTCCAGCTCCTCAAATCCCTTGCATATGGCATTCAGCATGGCGCCGCTGCCCACCGGAATTATCAGGTGATCCGGCATCTGCCAATCCAGTTGTTCGGCCACCTCAAATGCGAGTGTCTTTGAGCCCTCCACATAGTATGATCTCATGTTGATGTTTACAACCCCTATGCGACGACGATCGCCTATCTGCGCAGCGATGGTATTTGCATCATCATACGTGCCCTTTACGGCCATGAAATTACCCCCATACGAAAGGGCCTGTACTATCTTTGCCATCTCTATGTCGCTGGGCGCGAATATATAGCAGGGTAGATTGGCCTTTGCGGCATGGGCGGCCGTGGCAGATGCCAGATTTCCAGTCGATGCACAGCCCACCGCCTTGAGGCCAAGCTCCCTGGCCTTGGAGATGGCCACCCCAGCAGGACGATCCTTAAATGAGAATGTTGGGTTTACAGAGTCATTCTTTATGTACAAGTTTCGTAGCCCCAGTTTTTCACCCAGTCTTTCAGCACGAATCAATGGTGTCATGCCCGCACCAATACTGACAATGTTGGACTTGTCCTGTATGGGAAGTAGTTCAGAGTAACGCCAGTACGTCTGCTCCCTGTTTGCAAAGACATCTGGAGACAGTGTTGGTATGTCATATGATACATCAAGAGGTCCAAAGCACTCATCACAGATATAGCGGAACTGCATATCATACTCACGCCCGCACTCCCTACACTTTAGAGACCTTACACTCATCACATATACTGATATGATACTATTGATATATGATTCTAATATTAAATTTAGTCACACTTAATTCTAAATTGACAATATTCAATAGAATTACATTATTTTATTATGAAAACATGTTCTATGTCCCATGTGACAGGCAGGACCGGCCGGCCTTACCAGATATATTATTGCGTCCGAGTCACAGTCAGAGAGTATTTCAGTTATCTCCTGTGTGTTTCCCGACTCTTCCCCCTTCATCCAAAATTTCTGTCTTGACCTGCTCCAGAACCATGATCTTTTAGTCTGAATTGTACGTTTTAGCGCCTCGCGGTTACAATACGCCAGTGTCAGTATCTCCCTTGTATCCTCATCTTGGACTATTACGGGAATCAGGCCATTGCCCTTCTCAAAATCCAAGCTCGATACATCAACCTTCATTATACGGTACATCAAATACAAGAGATTTAAAACTTGGTCGTGCCGTCTGCTCCAGAGAAACCTCATAACATATAGTGGTGCGCAAAAGTTTCTGCTGGACTAAAATATTCCGCACGCACTATAGATACCGCATGTGCCTCATTTTTGAAGTATATAAAAAACAGCATGTCATACCCATGCTGCAAGACAGAATCACGCATACTGATGTAACGTAAGAGGTCAACCCCCCTTAATCTCCTTCAAAGGTGTAGTTAGACAACATAGTTAAATAGTGATTTTATAGCGGCGTGCATAAGTTTCTGTAGTTTAATTTTCGCACATAAGGCGATTTT
>VXON01000100.1 GCA_009840065.1 Cenarchaeum sp. SB0662_bin_33
TTTTGGCATCCTTCTGTGCTATTATGTTACGTAACTCAGCATTCTCGCTATATACGAAAGTGTTTTGCTTTTTGAAGTTGATCGTGTGTAAAAACGATGACGCGTGCACTAAATGAAAAATTAATGGTTTCTATTACCAATCATGGGTGTTTTAAACGATTTTTTGGTATTGAATAGTAATCATTGGCTATTCAAAAAGCAAAGCACTTTCGTTTGTATGAATTTTGTTGTCCTCTCCGGAAGCGTATTCGCCCTCGCTGTGGTTGGCCGTCTCATGTTCATAACCCCTTTTCCCAAGGGAGCTGTAGGCCTCATACTCATCCGTATACACTCTGGAGCCTAGCTCGACTGTCTCTTCGACTATGTCTGCCAACTTTTTGTCACCCTTATGGACATTATACACCACGCATACAGGGTTGCTAGAGCAACTGGGCTGACAGACTATCCCGCATGGCGGTGGTGTAACATCACCCAACTTTGGGAGGAACCTAATAGTATGTTATATATGTAGTACAGTAGCCTGAAACTCTTATTATGGGACACAGAAAGCACAGCCAGCCCCGGCGCGGAAGTCTGGCATATCTGCCGCGGGGCAGGGCAAAGAGCATGGAGGCGCGCATAAGAGGATACGCTAGGAGTTATGAGGGCGAGCCCAGCATGGTTGTGCACTGTGGATTCAAAGCCGGCTGCATACAGATAGTCAGCATAGATGATCGTGAAAAGACTCCCAATGCCGGCAAGCAGTTGGTAAGTCTAGGCACGGTCTTGGTCACGCCCCCGGTCACCGTCGTCGGATGGCGTGGATACAGCAAGGATGCCAACGGACATCATGCAGAATTTGATGTATATGCGGATACGTTGCCAAGAAGAATAACAAAAAAAATCAACCTGAGCACCACCGATGAGAAACAAAAAAAGTCCGAGAATCTAGACAATATAGAGAGAATCAACGCCATCATAGCAGTAGTCCCTAGTGATGCAGGTCTTGAGCAGAAGAAGCCCTACATATTCGAGGCGCCCATTGAGGGTGGTTCCATACCCGACAGGGCCAAATACGTGCAGAATCTGCTGGGCAAGACAGTGAGGGTGTCGGACTTGTTTCAGAGAGGTGGATCTGTGGATGTGGCCGCCATAACCAAAGGCAAGGGCTGGCAGGGCGTAATAAAGAGGTACGGCGCCAAGCGCAAGCAGCACAAGTCCAGAAAGTCTGTTCGTGAGTTGGGCAGTTTGGGACCCATCTCGCCTCAGTATGTGATGTATACTGTTCCTAGGGCAGGCCAAATGGGCTTTCATCAACGGGTTGAGTACAACAAGCGCATAATGATAATGGGGGACAGCAAGGATGGTGACTATAACATAAACCCACCCGGGGGATTCAAGCACTTTGGTAATGTACAGGGAGACTACATAATACTACGAGGGTCAGTTCCCGGGGCTTACAGGCGTCTAGTAAAGATTCGGACCCAGATACGAAATGCTCCCAAAAAGATTGCAGAGCCTCGCATACTAGAGGTAGTAATATGAGGGTAGCAGTATATGGCTTGGACGGTGTAGTGTCAGGAGGGGTTGATCTGCCCCGGGTCTTTGAGACGGATACACGTCCGGATGTCATACACAAGGTATACGTGAATCTTGACTCGCACCGGTTCCAACCACAGGGTAGGCATCCAACGGCAGGCATGGATGTGGTTGCCCGCTCAGGTGATCCGCCCACAGGACGCGGCACCTCAAGGATAGCCAAGATGCTAGGAGGTGGAGGCGGCCGTCAGGGACAGGCCGGTGGCGTGGCCTCTGTAAGGGGTGGCCGGCAGGCACACCCACCTAGGTCCAACAAGGTAATCTGGAAACGAGTCAACAAAAAGGAGAACAGGTTAGCACTCTGCTCGGCCATCGCATATACCACCCATATGGATGCCATACTAAAGCGGGGCCACAAGATTGGCTCCCTAAACAAGTTCCCCATAATACTGGACAGCAGCATAGAGAGTGTAGATACGACCAAGGGGCTCGTTGACATACTAAGGAGACTAGACCTACTCGGGGACATGGAGCGCCTAAAGTCCCGCAAGGGCCGCACGGGCAAGTCGGCACTACGCGGCCGAGGCAAGAAGGTGGGAAAGAGTATACTCTTTGTCGTCTCCGGGGACGTACCCCTAAAGAAGGCCTCCGGTTCACTGCCCGGCATAGATGTCGTGCCCGCCAGAGACCTGAGTGTCCTAGACTTGGCGCCTGGTGCTAATCCAGCCAGGCTGACAATCTACTCGCAGGGAGCATTAGAGGAGATCTCTAAGTTTAGCTGCAAGCAGCTGGAGATAGTACAATGAACAAGACAAAATATTACGATCATAATCGAACTGTAGAGATTACAATGACACCAAGGCAGGCTGCAAAGGTAATAATAAAGCCCCACATCACAGAGAGGACCTTTGACATGGTAGAGAGTTTTGCGCGTATCTGCTTTATAGTGGACAGGTCAGCCTCAAAGCCAGAGATTCATAAGGCAGTATCCGTATTGTATAATGTGGAGCCGATAAAAATAAACACCACCCGGACAGTATATGGCAAGAAGGCGTTTGTGGTGTTAGAGAGTACAGAAAAGGCCAAGGATCTGGCCACGGACATAGGAATGCTATAATATGGATTACAAGGGTGTATTTTATGGTTAAAAAATTTGATTACCGCGGCATTCCGCTAGAAGAGTTGGAGAGGATGTCGCTGGACCAGCAGCTAAAGTTGTTCAACTCCCGGCAGCGTCGCACACTGCGTAGATACATGTCCAACGGTATATCCGATGATCGGCGAAAATTAATAGAGAATATCAAAGTGGCAAAGGCGAACAAGGAGGATACGTCGATAAAGACGCACCTGCGGGACTTGATCATACTGCCGTACCACGTGGGGGTTACGCTAAAGGTGTACTCGGGTAAGGAGTTTGTACCCGTAAACATAACTACAGAGATGATAGGTCACTATGTGGGCGAATATGTTATTACAAACAAGAGGGTGACACATGGTTCACCGGGTGTTGGTGCGTCCCGTTCCAGCCTATATGTGCCATTAAAGTGATGTGTTATGGTAAAGTTTGATTATGCTTATCAGTATTACAATCCCGTAAGCGATGCGCGCGCCGCCATACGCCAGATCTCCATATCACACAAACATGCCCGGGAGATAGGCGTGGCCATAAAGGGGCTCTTGGTGGAGGATGCCAAGGATTACCTCGAAAAGGTCATTGAAAAAAAGAGGGCCATACCCTTTGGCCGATACAAGACTCAGGTGGGACACCGCTCAGATTCCGGCGTGATGGCAGGCCGGTATCCCGAAAAGGCAGCCAAGGCCATACTACAGTTATTGGACAGTCTGGAGAATAATGCAGAGTTTCGAGGTCTTGACCTAGACCGGCTGACCATAGTAAATGTAACCACCCACAAGGGCACCATAATGAAGAGGTTTACACCTAGGGCCATGGGACGCACATCACCAAAGAACGATGCGCTCGTCCATGTTGAGGTTGTGGCTAGGGATGTGTCCGAATAATGTCTGCCACCAAAAAGATGATTCAGGACAACTACAAGATGATGCTGCTGCGGGATCATCTCCGGGAGGAGATAAAGGAGGCGGGCTTTAGTCACTTTGACATTCAAAAACAGCCCACGGGAACCCGCGTGTCACTATACGTGGTACGGCCCGGCGTGGTCATTGGCCGAAAGGGTGCCGTCATACGCGCCCTCACAGAAGAGTTAGAGTCCAAGTTCGACTACAAGAGCCCGCAGATACGTGTTGAGGAGATAGTAAAGCCCGAGCTCTCCCCAAGCGTCATGTGTAACAGGATGGCATCACTGATAGAGCGTGGTACGGCATTCAGGCGGGCCACCATGTGGACACTGCGCCAAGTGATGGAGGCGGGCGCCATGGGAATACAGATTACAGTATCCGGCAAACTCCGGGGGGATCGTTCCTCCTTTGAGAAGCATACCGAGGGCATACTGCCAAGAGCCGGACACCATGCCAAGATAGTGGTGGATGAGGACATAGCCCATGTCAAGACTCCGATGGGCCTGATTGGCATACGTATCAGAATAGCCCACAAAGACAAGGTAAAACCAGAGTTTCTGCTCACCGGCCAAAATATTGATGCCGCACAAGATATAAAACACAAAGACAAGCCATCTGCACGGACAGAGTCAGAGTTGATACAGCAGGAAGTGAAGAAGATAAAAGAGGAAGATGATGCTGAGGGGGTACTCAAATGACTCGCCTTAGGATGAGGACGATTCGCGCAATGAGTCCGGAACACCTAGAAGAGACCATACTGGACTCCCAAGGTGAGCTGGCAAAACTGCGTGTAGACCTAGCCAAGGGCACGCAGCGCAAACACCATGGCAAGATAAAGCCGCTTCGACGGGATATTGCCCGCATGCTGACTAGGCAGGGGGAGTTGAGACGCGAATGATGCTCATAGGAGCCCATGCAGAGGTGACGGATGCCACAAACCCTTATGCCATAGGACTAAGCGGCACAATATCATTGGAGACCAAAAACATGCTTACCATAAATACGGAGAGAGGAGTGCGCATGCTGCCCAAACTCCACTGCACTTGGAGCATCAACGGGGTAAAGGTGGAAGGTAGTACAATACACGGGCATCCATACCAGAGGTTGACATGGAAATGATCGGTATAGACACAACTCCGCCTACAGATACCTGTACTGACACGAACTGTCCGTATCATGGGGGACTGCCGATTCGAGGCAAACTCTTGGAGGGAAGGGTGTCTAGCATAAAGGCAAAAAAGACGATAACGTTACAGCGGGAATCTCCCGTATACATAAAAAAGTTCAAGCGGTACGCCCGCAGCAAGAGTACGATACACGCGCATGTTCCAGAGTGCATGGATGTGGAGGATGGCGACATAGTACTGACCGCCGAGTGTCGTCCCCTCTCAAAGTCAATATCTTTTGTAGTCGTGGAGGTTCGAGCATAGTTGGCAAAACATCCCGGGATGGGTGTGGAAGAGTTTCGTCCATATGTTACCAGAGCCATACCCGTTGGCGCCAACATCACATGCGCCGACAATTCAGGGGCAAAGATACTGCAGGTAGTCATGGTACACAAGACAAAGACTAGGGTGTCCAGGCTGCCGGCCGCGGCCGTGGGGGACTACTGTAATGTGGTAGTAAAGAAGGGACCTGCCGAGCTTCGCAAGCAGGTACACGGAGCCGTCATAATACGGCAAAAGTATCCTGTCCGGAGGTTAAACGGGATACGTGTCTGTTTTGAGGATAATGCTGCTGTAATAGTATCTGCCGAGGGTGAGATGAAGGGTACCGGCATAAAGGGTCCTGTGGCTGCAGAGGCATCAGAGAAGTGGCCACGTATAGCCAATGTGGCATCCACGGTGATATGACATGAGGCCCTCAAAGATTAGAAACCGAACCATACACAAGGCGCCCCTGTCCGTACTCAGCAAGATGATGTCATCCCACCTCAGCGGGGAGTTGCGCAAGTCACATGCGCATCGCAGTTTTAGAATAGTTCCCGGAGACTCTGTCCTTATAAAGAGGGGAGTCTACAAGGGTGTAGATGGCAAGGTTGAGAAGATAGACCTGCGCCTGGGCGTTGCCATCAGTGGTATACAGGATGAGAAGATCGAAGGCAAAAAGATCGATATATACATACACCCATCAAACTTGGTGATTACTGCCCTGAATCTAGATGACAAGTGGCGTGCCAAGAAACTAAAGGTGGATCCTGCAAGGATGGAGACATCTGGTCAGGCCGGAGCCGGTGTGATATCCGGTCAGAGTACAGGTACTGCCCGGCTCCTCTCTGCCGGATCCGCAAAGGCCTCTGATGACACTACCGAAGGACTGCTCCCTGACTATACTGTAAGTGCATCAGAAGAAGAGGGAAGCGTATCCTTGGAGGGTGCCAAGAGAGTATCAGATGAGCGTCCAACTGACAATTATGAGGATAGCCCCGAATCATCAGTAAGTACGCTCAAAATGATGCATGATAACTTGGAGGAGACGATTATAGATGAGCCGCTCCCCGAGGATGATGTAGAGGCAGCAAAAGTAAAGAAGGATTCATCTTTGGATCATAACAAAGAAGAGAAGGATACAGATGAGTTACCATTTGATGAGGATATGCCTGGGGCTGAGTTCACACATGAATCCAAGGATGATATACCAAAGGGTGAGGAGGACAAGTCATAATGGTAAGTATATCCGGCAGTAAAAAGTTAAAGAGGCAGATGGCTCCGGTCTTTTGGGGAATAACCCGCAAGGACAAGAGATTTGTTGTCGCCTCAAGACCAGGCCCCCATCCACACAGCAGGTCCATACCCACGGCGGTGTTCCTCCGGGACATGCTCGGCATAGTGTATACGCTACGGGAGGCCAAGGTGGCCATATACGATGGTGGTGTAAAGGTGGACGGCGTGGTTCGAAGGTCAATACATCACGGCATTGGTCTTATGGATATCGTACAGCTCAAGAACATGCCCGGAGCCTACAAGATGATTCCCGTAAAGGGCAGGCTACTTCAGCCCGTGCAGGTATCCGATGACGAGATAGGTAGGAAGCTGGCCAAGGTGACCAGCAAGACCATCATAAAAGGCAATCGCACATCACTAGGCTTTCATGATGGCCGCACCATAATAATAGGTGATGAGGAGGTGCGTGTGGGAGATAGCTGCATACTACAGGTGCCTGAACAAAAGATACTGGACATAATACCACTACAGAAGGACTGCCGCATTCTTGTGATAAAGGGTGCCAATGCTGGTGAGTCTGGTGTAATACAGAGTGTCGAGAAGGGCACGTTCATACTACCCCGCCGGGTCATAGTGTCATTGGGAGAGCGGAGTATAGGACTGCCAACGGATGCAGTAATTGCGATACCAAATAATATAGGAGAGGTAAGTAACAGTCATGAGTGACAGGCCAGAGTCAAATCCCATGAAGATGATCAGGCTAGAGAAGGTGGTCCTGAACATGGGTGTCGGCAGGTCAGGTGCCGCCATTGAGACGGCGCAGAAGGCACTAGAGCAGATATCCAACAAAAAGCCCACCGTGCACAATGCCAAGGCCGCACAGAGGGACTGGGGTGTACGCAAGGGAGAGCCCATAGGGGTCTCTGTAACACTACGCCAGGATGCGGCGGTCGCCATACTGAAGCGGTTGTTTGAGGCCAAGGGCAATGTCGTTAAAAGCAAGTCGTTTGACAACTATGGAAACTACTCGTTTGGCATTGCAGAGCACATAGACATACCCGATGTAAAGTATGATCCAAAGATAGGGATTCTAGGTCTTGATGTATCCATTACATTGACTAGACCGGGCTTTAACATCAGACTGCGCAGTCGCCACAAGGCGCGCGTTGGCAAGGGGCACACAATATCAAGCCAAGAGGCAGAGAACTTTCTGGTAGAGAGGTTCGGGGTAGAGTCAGAATGAAGGACCGCTCATACGAGTTTACCAAGAGAAAGAGGCACGAGTTTGGGCGGGGTTCTAGATGGTGCAAGAGATGTGGGGACTATACTGCGGTGATTCAAAAGTATGACTTGATGATATGTAGGAGATGCTTTAGGGAAGTGGCCAACTCTTTGGGCTTTAGGAAACATAGGTGATAGAAAGATGCCATCCACCAACGTAATCTCAAACCTGTTTGTAACAATATACAACAACGAGGTACGCCGAAAACGTGAATGCATAATACTGCCAACATCCAAGCACGCCTTGGCCATTTTGGAGACGCTAAAGAGGTACGGCTATATCGGCACTTACGAGCACATACAAGATAACAGGGGTGGCAAGTTTGTCATAAAGCTGCGCTCAAAGATTACAAAGTGCGGCGCCATATCACCCCGATTCAAGGTAAGGAAGAACGAATATACCCGCTGGGAGCAGCAATATCTTCCATCATACGATAGGGGCATACTATTGGTTACCACCAACCAGGGAGTGATGTCCCACCATGAAGCCGCCAATCTTGGAATAGGAGGTCTGCTGATAGGGTATGCCTATTAAGCCGGAGAAACTGAACACTACAGTTCAGATTCCAACAGATGTCAGTGTAACGCTGAACCGGCACATGTTGGTCGTAGATGGCCCCCGGGGCCGGGCCATCAAAAACTTTCGCAAGATACCCGTGGGCATATCCATACAGGATGACAAGGTACTGCTAAAGGCTGCCGGTTCCCGGAAGAGGGACTTTGCCATACTGAATACGTCCCGCTCACTGATTCGCAACCTGTGCGAGGGTGTCGTGTCAGGGTATACAATAAAGATGAAGGTCGTCTTTGCCCACTTTCCCATTACAATAAATGTAAAGGGCAACAAGGTGCATATAGAGAACTTTCAGGGCGAGCGGGCGCCCCGGATAGCCGACATAGTAGGCCCAACAAAGGTGGAATCCCAAGGTGACGATGTGGTTGTAACGGGACACATATTGACGGATGTAACGCAGACCGCGGCCAACATTCAGTTAAAGACCCGCATAAAGAACAAGGACCGTCGGGTCTTTTTAGACGGCATATATCGATACGATATACAAAAAATAATTAAATAAACCATCATTATAGCATAATACATGGGTGAACATATTTGGAGAGCCAAATCTAACTCCCCTGTATACTGACCTAGAGCCCTTTGAGATATACAGGAGCATATCGTATAATCAGGAGGACTCATTTCTCTTTGAGTCGCTAGACAGGCCAAGGCGCTTGGCCGAGATTACTGTAATGGGTTTTGCGCCCGTATCCAAGATACGCGGATACAGTGATTATATAACCGTGCAGAGAAATAATAATACAACAACACACAGAACAGATGACCCCTTTGGCGCTCTGCAAGAGATGATGCGCACATCAACATATGACAAATACAGATACATGGGAGGTGCCGTGGGAATAGTAAATTATGATGCGGTCACACTTACCGAGGAGCTGCCCCGCGCCCACCATATACCGCAACCGCTCTTTGAGTTTGGACTGTACGATGATGGCATACTCATAGACAACCACACGGGGGAGACGTTCTACTTTTGGTACGATACAGATAGATCACACATACTAGATAATATGCAGGTACAACAACATAGAAGATTTCAGACCACGACCCCAAAGCCGGAGACGGATATCAATCAGTTTACAGAGATGATAAACAGGGCGCACCGTTACATATATGATGGCGACATATTCCAGGTGGTACTCTCCAGGAGGTTCTCATTTGATATAACAGGTGACCCATTGGAGCTGTACGCCCGACTGCGCCATTTGAATCCATCACCATATATGTTCCATCTAAAGCAGGGTAGCAGGGTCACCATAGGGGCATCACCCGAGATGCTCATTCGCATAACAAAGAACCATGTCGAGACGTTCCCCATAGCAGGTACCAGACCCATCGGAGATACAAAGGAGGAGACTGCACGGCTGGCGGAGGAGCTAAAGTCGAACATAAAGGAGCTGGCCGAGCACACCATGCTGGTGGATTTGGGCCGAAACGACATAGGGAGGGTCTGCAAATACGGCACTGTAAAACCCATCTCGCTGATGGAGGTGAAGCGGTTCAGTCACGTACAGCATCTAGTAACACATGTAGCCGGCGAGATGGACACTAGATACAATATGTTTGATGCCTTCAAGGCCGTATTTCCGGCCGGAACGGTGACCGGCGCCCCCAAGGTCAGGGCCATGGAGATAATTGATGAGTTAGAGTCCAAGAGCAGGGGACCGTATGCCGGAGCAGTGGGATACTTTTCGTATAACGGTTGTTGTGACTTTGCCATTGCCATAAGAAGTATCTTCATACAGGATGGCAAGGGGATTGTACAGTCTGGTGCAGGCATAGTCTCTGATGCCAAGCCCGCCCAGGAGTTTGCAGAGACCGAAAAGAAGTCGGGCGCAATGCTACAGGCAGTAATGGATGGTGCAGAGACATGAACATACTGATAATAGATAACTATGACTCGTTCGTATACAATATAGCGCAGTATGTGGGAAGTGTTGGTGCAGAGTGCCAAGTAGTGCGGAATGATACAGTGGATATGGAGGCAGTCTCGCACGGTACATATGATGGTATAATAATATCACCCGGACCCGGAACGCCCTCAGAACGCAGATACTTTGGTGCCTGCTCGGATATAATAAAAAAGTACAGCCGTACAATACCGACCCTGGGTGTCTGCCTAGGCCATCAGGGCATAATAGAGGCATATGGGGGAGTAGTTACAAACGCCGGTCATGTGATGCATGGCAAGACCAGTCTTGTCAAACATGACGGCATGGGCATATTCGAAGGACTGCCCTCGCCACTGCGGGCCACAAGATATCACAGCCTAGTGGGCGAGAAGACGACCATACCCCCATGTCTTGAGGTGACTGCCACGGCTCAGGATGACGGCGAGGTCATGGCCGTACGTCACAGGAGCCATCCCGTAATAGGGGTACAGTTTCATCCCGAGTCCATAATGACTGAATGCGGCATTGATATGATCAGAAACTTTCTGAGAGGCATATAAAATGGATGTACGCCTAGCCATGATGACATTATTGTCCGGTGAGGGTACCGATGAGACCAACGCCGACATAATACGTAATCTGGATGATGTTAGTGATTCTGATATCATATCCATGATAGAGATAATGAAGCGGTTTATGATACCTGTACAGATAGGCGATGATAGTACGATAGATATGTGTGGTACCGGTGGGGATAAGCTTGCTACCTTTAACATATCCACTGCCGCTGCCTTTGTGGCAGCCGCGTGTGGGGTAAGTATAGCAAAGCATGGGAACAGGTCAAGCTCCGGCGGAGTAGGGAGTGTGGACATACTTGAGATGCTAGGTGTGGACATATACAATATGGATGCTGCCGGCATGCTCAAGGAGTATAACCTCTGTTTTTTGTTCGCACAGAGGCATCATCCGGCAGTCCGGCATGTAGCGGGGGCAAGACGCATATTAGACAGACGGACCATATTCAATCTGTTGGGACCACTCTGCAATCCGGCCAATGTCAGATGTCAGCTTGTGGGCGTCTCAGATGATGCGATGCTACACAGGATACCCCGTATAATGAGAGGGTGTGGCTCCACACGTATAATGAGTGTCACATCAGAAAATGGTATGGACGAGCTCTCGATTACATCGCCGGGCAGCATATGCATATACAGAAACGACAGCATGACGACATCACATATACACGCCAGGGACCTTGGAGTCTGCGAGTCCCCCCTGAGTGATATAATACCAGATACAAGAGCAGAGTCACTAGAGTATTTTGTGAAGGGTATCAGCGGCAGTGCTTCAGATGGTATAGTGAACACAACGGCGCTGAACGCGGCAGCCGGCATGGTGGTGGCGGGTACTGTAGATACCATACCCGAGGGGTTTGATGCTGCCATAAATGTGATAAAGTCTGGAAAGGCACTAGATGTGTTGTATGGATTTGTGGGGAAGTTTGGGGATGTGTCGGTCCTAGAGGATATGGCTTGAGCGGCATACTAAGGGTACTAGCAGAGAACTCACAGAGGGCCGTAGATGATGGCATATACGATACCAGATATAATATAAAACACACCACGAATAGTATGGCCGAGGCGGTCAGTACTCGTGGAGAGGGAGCGCGCATAATAGCCGAGATCAAGTTTGCATCACCATCTCAGGGTATAATAACAGAGTATAGGGACCATATCGCGGTGGCCAAACAGATGGTATCCGGAGGGGCCGCGGCCATATCGGTACTGACACAGCCGCATCTCTTTGGAGGCTCACCCCAATACTTTGCGGATATACGCAGGTCCGTATCCGTGCCCATGCTGATGAAGGATATAATACTGGATTACAGGCAGATTGATGCGGCCTCTGATGTGGGAGCCGACTGCATACTGCTGATACAGGCCATATTTGATGCAGGATATGCCTCAAATAGTATAGACAGATACATAACAAGGGCTCATGACTATAATATGCAGGTGCTCTTGGAGGTGCATGATAGTATAGAGCTGGTGTCGGCTCTGCATACGGACTGTGACATAATAGGCGTGAACAACCGCAATCTAGATACGTTGGAGATATCACTGGAGACGACAAAGGATACGCTGCACGGGTACAATGGTGACAGACCTATCATATCGGAGAGCGGCATAGAGTCACCCCGAGATATCACATATCTGAGTGGGTGCGGCGCCTCGGCATTTCTGGTGGGAACCAGCATAATGAGAGGAGATAACATAGTGGATAGTGTCCGGAGGCTGGTAGAGGCATTATGAGCAAGTTTGGGGATTTTGGTGGGGCATACATACCCGAGACGCTTGTGCCGGCCGTTGAGGAGCTGCTGGTACAGTATGCTAGATTGAGTCAGGAGTCATCCTTCAGGTCGGAGCTGGATTCATATCTGAAGGACTATGCTGGAAGGCGCACGCCCATATATCATGCCAAGAACCTCTCAAGGCAGGCAGGCGGCGCCCAGATATATCTAAAGCGCGAGGACCTCTGTCATGGCGGCGCCCACAAGATAAACAATACGCTAGGCCAGGCGCTGCTGGCCAAAAGGATGGGAAAGAGGCGAATAATAGCCGAGACCGGAGCCGGCCAACACGGCGTGGCCACTGCCATGGCCTGCGCTGCATTGGGCATGAAGGCGGAGATATACATGGGAAGTAAGGATGTGGAGAGACAGCGGCTGAACGTATACAGGATGAAACTGCTGGGAGCGGATGTCATACCCGTAGAGTCAGGCTCGCGCACACTCAAGGATGCCATCAATGATGCCATTCGAGACTGGATAACCAACGTAAACGACACCTACTATCTGCTGGGGTCCGCCGTTGGCCCCCACCCGTATCCCACGATGGTCCGGGACTTTCAGAGTGTCATAGGTAATGAGATACTAGAGCAGATGGGCACACCCGATGTGGCCATTGCCTGTGTGGGGGGCGGCTCCAATGCAATTGGCACGTTCCACCCGCTATATGATAAGCATACAAGACTCATAGGTGTGGAGGCGGGTGGTAGGGGTCTTGAGACTGGGTTGCATTCGGCCACGCTCTCGGCAGGCCGGCCTGGCATACTACATGGGATGATGTCATACCTGCTGCAGGATGATATGGGGCAGGTGGCAGAGACACATTCCATATCTGCCGGACTAGACTACCCCGGGGTGGGCCCGGAACACTCATACTACAAGGATAGCGGGCGGGTCACATATAGCCATGCTACGGACGGGGAGGTGGCAGACGCATTCACCACACTTTGCAGGACGGAGGGAATAATACCCGCCCTAGAGTCGGCACACGCGCTAGCCGAGGCCATAAAGATTGCCCGTACCATGAAGGCATCCGAGAGAATAATAGTCACGCTCTCAGGGCGTGGGGACAAGGATATCGACATAATAAGGAGATATTATGAGCAGAATCGATGATACGTTTGCGGATCTGCGCCGGCGAAACCACAGGGCGCTCATACCATATATGATGGTCGGATATCCGGACTACGAGAGTACAAAGAATATCATCCGGGGCATGATAAGTGGGGGTGCGGATGTAATAGAGCTGGGATTTCCATTCTCAGACCCTCTGGCCGACGGGCCCACAATACAGAGGGCCGCCACCACGTCTTTGCATAACGGCACGACACTCTCTACGTACTATGATGTGTTGGATTATATCCGGGACCTCACAGAGATACCGCTGATATGCATGACATACTCCAATATAGCGTACAATATTGGGTATGAGGGATTTGTGTCCGGCCTGCAAAAGCACGGCGCCGATGGCATAATACTGCCGGATATGCCCATAGACGAGTCAGAAGAGTACAGATATACAGCATCAAAATATAATATGGATACAATATTTTTAGCGTCCCCAAACAGTACGGACTCTAGGTGTGCCAGTATAATAGAGGCAAGTAATGGATTTCTGTATCTAGTGGCAGTATATGGAACGACGGGTACACAGACAGGGGTTCAGAGGTATGCGATTGATGCCCTATGTAGAATAAAGAGGATGTCCGGAAACCTTCCGGTCGGGGTTGGTTTTGGTGTCAGGACTAGTGAGGATGTCCGCACATACATAAAGAATGGTGCGGATGCCATCATAGTCGGTAGCGCCATACTAAACATGGTACATGGGGCATCATCGGGGATGGAGGCTGCCATACATAGGTATGTGTCCACCCTAAAGAAGAGTACTACAGCAGTCGTCTGATCTCGTCTGCCAGCTTGCAGAACCGCTCATCCGAGATAAAGAGTCGTGCGTTCCACTGTATTGGCCTCTCCGGATGCCTAGGTATTATATGAACATGTACATGTGGAACCAGTTGCTTGGCTTCAGAGCCGTTGTTCTGTGTAACGTTGAATGCTGGAGTACCTACAACATCGAGTATCGCGGGGGCCAGTACGGAGACCAGTGAAAAGAGCCTGCCAACGGACCCGGCATCCATGTCGGATAGTACGGTATAGTGTCTCTTTGGGATTATCAGAGTATGGCCCCACGAGAGCGGGTACCTGTCCAAAAATGCCATGTGCTGATCATCCTCGTATATGATGTAGGCCTTTCTTGTGTGGTTGGCCACACTACAAAATATGCAATCCATTCTGTCTTTTATCTAGTCTTCCAGCTGGAACGACTGTATGATGTGTTCGGCCTCGCCTAGATATGTGTCATAGTCACCCACATCGCTCTCATACTTTACCTCATATATCAGGCCCTCATGCTCAAAGCTGTACGATATTCCCTGAAGGCCATAGGTGAATATGGTTACAACATATTCGTCCACATAGCCGGTGTTGCCATCAATTATAGCCTGATCTACCCTTGTATGGTTGAATGCATCCCCAAGGTATTCTTGTATGAGAGACGTGCCCCACTCCCGGTGCTCATCTATGTCTTCGCCCATAATTCCGGATATGGTTACGGATATTATGGTAGGTATCTCATTCTCTATGGTATCTACATGCACCAGCGAGTCCCGGGTACTTTGGCCTAGTTCGTCTGTGTAGGGAATCTGTCTCTCCCAACCGTAGGGCTTCTCTATGCTGTATACGGAATCCCGCATCATTACGCTAGAATCACCACCCGCTCCAAGTGTAATGTACCCCTCATCGACCAGCCACTGTATATTTGCCAGATAATCAGCATCACTTATAGAGTCATCCGCCCACCATCCGGCAGCACTCTTTATCCAGTCCGGTATGGCATCTGACTGCGATGATGCTACCGATATGCTCAAGCCAGAGAGTGTCACTCCCACAATTATTAAAATCACCCACGTATTCACAACTGTGGTTTCATAGACAGGTATTAGAATATTTGGTTTGGTGATTCTCCTAAAAACACGACTGATGAATATTGTGATTTATGACATACAGCGTACGCAGTGACACCAGCCATTCACACATCCCAAAACCAAGCCTAGTAATCTAGATGGCCAGCCCGCATAATCATACCAATCGATAAGTTGGCACATGGATTTTTGATGTGTGCCTGAACTACATATCCTACTTTTTACATTATACTGCCCCGACCAAGTACTCAACTTCAAAAAACAAAAGACTTTCGAATGCATTACAAATCACCAAGATGTGCAGTCGTTGCCATATACGCGGAGCATGCGTAGTCGTTTGTAGATAGATCCAATATTTTTCGATCTTATTGATTCAAGAATATCATGCCATTATGGAAAGTGTTTTGCTTTTTGAAGTTGGGCGCTCGGTTGGATACATCTGTAAAAA